>JAGCZN010000109.1 GCA_017959995.1 Clostridia bacterium | reverse complement strand
TCATCACGACGACGACGATGAAGACGAACACGAACATCACCACCATCACCACGGGGGTGGCGAACACCATCATCACGATCACGACGCAGACGAGATATTTACCAGTTGGGGCATAGAAACGGCTAAAAAGTTTACCGAAAGCGAAATTGAAGAAATACTCAAAAAACTCGATTCCGGTGAGAAATACGGCACCGTTTTGCGCGCGAAGGGCATCGTTGCGGGCGACGGATGCTGGATTCATTTCGATTATATACCCGGCGGTATAGACGTTCGCCGCGGTACTGCCGAAACGATAGGGCGCCTGTGCGTTATAGGTTGCGATATAAACGAAGCGGCCGTTGAAGAACTTTTCGGCGTTTGAATCGGGGGCAGTTATGGCAAGGGAAGTACCCGTATATATGTTCCTCGGCTTTTTAGAGTCGGGCAAAACGAGTTTCATACAGGAAACGCTTGAAGATCCGCGTTTCGACACGGGCGACAGAACTCTCGTTTTAATGTGCGAGACGGGCGAGGTTGAACTGCAACCCCGCCACTTTAACGTTTCGGACGTGTATATAGAATACGTTGAAAACGAGGAAGACCTGAACGAAAAGAACCTTTCCGCGCTTCTTTCCGTTCACCGCGCCGACAGGGTTTTGGTGGAATACAACGGAATGTGGCCGCTTAAAACCTTTTTCGAGGGCATGCCTGACGGTTGGATGGTCAACCAGATAATGACGTTTTTCGATTCTAACACTTTTCTTAATTACAACGCGAATATGCGCCAGCAGGTTTTCGATAAAATAGAACTTACCGACCTCGTGGTGTTCAACCGCTTTGACGACGAGATAGGGAAGATCAATCTTCACAAAGTCGTGCGCGCCGTATCCCGCCGCCCGCAGATAATATACGAATATCCCGGCGGCCTTGCCGAGGAAGACGATATAGTGGATCCTCTCCCGTTCGACGTGAACGCCCCGCTTATAGAAATAGCCGATAAGGACTACGCGCTGTTTTATCGCGATCTCATTGAAAACGTAAAGAATTACGACGGTAAAAAAGTCAGGTTCAAAGGTATCGTAGCAAGGGATAGAACTCTTCCTTCCGATACTTTCGTTTGCGGCCGACACGTTATGACCTGTTGCGAGGCGGATATAGCCTACAAAGGGCTCGTGGCCGTGGCGGAAGGGCCGGCAGACCTTAAAAACCGCGATTGGGTGATCGTAAACGCGGAGATCAGATATACTTATCACAAACTGTACGGCGCGAAAGGGCCTGTGCTTTTCGTAAAGGAACTTATAAAAAGCAACCCGCCCGAAGAGCAAGTAGCAACCTTCTTTTAACCGCGCGCAAACGCAAAAAACCACGTAAATCTCACGTTAACCGCGAAAAAAAGGAGAAAAAATGTTCGGCTTGAAACACGTGATCATACTAGTTATCTGTCTTGCCCTTATCGTATCGGGCGCCGTATTTTTAAGAAAACTCAAACTGAAAAGTTGGTACGGAATACTGCTGGGCGTAGGGATCGTTTCCGAAACCGTAAAGATCGTTTATTACGTTACCGCCAACGAGGGGGTTTACGGCGGCTACCTGCCGAAAACCGATCTTCCCTTTCAGCTTTGCTCGATTCAACTTCTGTTTATAGCGTTGCTCAACTTTACCAAAAGCGAAAAACTGCACAGATTTTTGCTGGCGTTTATGCTTCCTTCCTGCCTTATCGGGGGAATAGCGGCGATGCTTATTCCGACGTCGTCGTCGCTGTCGGCGTGGCCGATAACTTTTCAGTATTTTATATACCATACCGTTATCGTTACGTTCTCCGTGTACCTGTTCGGTTGCAAGGAGATAAATTGGACGGTCGGCGATTACTTCAATTCGCTTAAAATGCTTGGCCTTATGGCCTTTATCGCCGTTTATCTCAACAGTATGTTCTTCGATCTCGGCGGCTATGAAAAGGTTGACGGCGTTGAAAACGTGATATTCGCCCGCCGCGTAAACTTTATGTACGTGGTGGACCCGCCCGCCGAAGGCCTGCCCCTTCTCAATAAGAATCACGGCTGGTTCGTTTACATAATAAATTACGCCTGGATAGCCGTAACGGCTCTCACGCTCTGCTATATCAAACCCGTGATTAAGGCGGTAGCGGCAAAGTTTTTACGTCGCCCGCAGGCTGAAAACGAACCCGAAAACGACGCCGCTATAACCGAAGAAACCCCCGAAAACAAATAATAACCGATCAATCATAACGGCAGCCCGCCGCTCAGCGCATTACGCGAAGCGGCGGGCTGTTTGATATTGCCGAAAATTTTACCCCGGCTATCGTTACGATATAATTAAGGTCGGGCTTTCTTTTTGAAAAATTTGCGTTAAAACGGTTGACAAATCTTTTACGGCGGAATATAATATACACAGTTGAACAACTATTCAACCGTTCAACTCAAAGAGAGGGCATTATGAATACAAAAGAGTGTATTTCCGAAACGTGCGAGTGTAACGTGGTTCACGATAACGTGGTGGAAAGGGTGCGCGCCACCCTGCCGGACGAGGATTTGCTGGCCGACGTTGCCGAACTTTTCAAAGTTTTCGGCGATTCCACGCGGACGAGGATTCTTTCCGCTCTTTTCGGGGCGGAATTGTGCGTGTGCGATATAGCGAGCCTTTTGAATATGACGAAATCCGCGGTATCCCACCAGTTGAGAATCCTGCGTCAGACCAAGATAGTGAAAAACCGCAAACATGGTAAGGAAGTGTATTATTCGCTTGACGACGACCATATCGCAAAAATATACAAAACGGCCCTTGAACATCTTACCGAGGAAAACGGTTAAAGGAGAGTACTATGAAAAAAACCTACAAAATGACGGATCTTTGCTGCGCCAACTGCGCCGCCGAAATAGAGCGCGACGTGAATAAGATAGAAGGCGTAAGCGCGTGTACGGTAAACTTCATATCGCAGAAGATGAACGTTGAAGCGGACGACGGCGCGGATTACGCCAAAGTTTACAAAAAAATCGAAAAAGCGGTAAAACGCGTGGAACCCGATTGCGATCTAGTGCTTTTATAACAGGGGTTTAACGCTATATGAGTAAAAACCGAAAAACGCTTTTACGAATCATATCGGCATTTATTTTATTCGCGGCGGCGTTTACGGCGTTTCGTTTCACGCCGCTTAAAAGTTACGAAGAATACGCCGCGGGGTGGAAGGTTGCCGATTACCGTTTTTACGCGTACGTTCTGCCGTATCTTGCAGCGTATCTTATCGCCGGGTACGACGTAATAAAAAAGGCGTTCCGCAATATCTTTACAGGAAGATTGATGGACGAAAATTTTCTTATGACCGTTGCAACGTTCGGCGCCGTAGCGCTTACGGATTTTGCCGAAGCCTGCGGCGTTATGCTGTTTTATCAGGTGGGAGAACTGTTCCAGAGCTACGCGGTGGGCAAATCGCGAAAATCGATTGCCGCGCTTATGGATATACGCCCTATGTCCGCGCGCGTTATAAGGAACGGTGAGGAAGTTACCGTTTCGCCCGAAGAGGTAGAAACGGGTGAAATACTCGTTATCCGCGCGGGCGAACGCGTTCCCGTGGACTGCGTAGCCGTAGAAGGCCGCGGATCGGTAGACGCTTCGTCGCTTACAGGCGAATTTCTTCCCCGCGACTTTTCCGAGGGCGACGAAATATTGAGCGGAGCGATAAACCTAACCGGAGCGGTAAAGGTAAAAGCGCTTAAAAAATACGAAGATTCCACCGTTGCAAAGATTCTCGATATGGTGGAGAACGCCTCATCGAGAAAGGCGAAAAGCGAAAATTTCATAACGAAATTCGCGCGGTATTATACGCCGGCGGTAGTTATAGGTGCGTTGGCTTTGGGTATAATTCCGCCCGTTTTCACAGGAGGCTGGGCGGTGTGGATAAAGCGCGCGCTTACGTTTTTAGTGGTATCCTGCCCGTGCGCCCTAGTGATAAGCGTGCCGCTTTCCTTCTTTGGCGGAATCGGCGGCGCTTCAAGGGCGGGCATTTTGATAAAAGGCGGCAATTATATCGAATCTTTGGCGAAAAAGGGCACTTTCGTGTTCGATAAAACGGGTACGCTCACTATGGGCGCGTTTGAAGTTGCCGAGGTTTACCCCGTGGATAAAGCTTCGGAAATACTCCGCGCGGCGGCAATTGCCGAAAGCGGCTCTCTTCACCCGATAGCGCAATCCGTATTGAAATACGCGCCCGTAACGGACGCCGACGGATATTCGCTTACCGAGATCGCGGGAAGGGGAGTAAAAGCCGAGGGGCGCGGAGAGATTATTCTTTGCGGCAACCGTGAATTCATGATTGAAAACGGGGTGGATTTTCCGTCGGATAATCATGCTGGAACTGCCGTTTACGTTGCGAAAAACGGCGGTTTTCTCGGAAACATCATAATTTCCGACAAGATAAAACCCAACGCCGCCCAAACGGTTTGCGAACTTAAAAAGAGCGGCTGCCGCACGGTAATGCTGACGGGCGATAACGCCCCCGCGGCGCGGATCGTTGCGGAAAAAGCCGGCGTTGACGAATATTCCGCAAACCTTCTTCCGCAGGATAAGGTTTCCGCGGTGGAAAATATTATAGCAACCAAAAAACCCGGCGAGGCGGTGTGCTTCGTTGGCGACGGAATTAACGACGCGCCCGTGCTTTCCGTTTCGGACGTGGGCGTTTCAATGGGCGGTATCGGCAGCGACGCCGCGATAGAGGCGTCGGACGTAGTTCTCATGCACGACGATCTCTCTTCCATAATCACCGCCCGGCGCATAGCGGTAAAAACCATGAGAATCGTAAGGCAGAACGTTATTTTCGCCCTTTCGGTAAAGGCGGCGGTACTGCTTCTTACGGCGGTAGGCATAACCGAACTTATAGGCGGAATGTGGCTTGCCGTATTTGCAGACGTAGGCGTTGCCGTGTTGGCTATTCTCAACGCCATGCGCACCCTGAAAGTAAAAAAACAGTAACGGCGAAAGAATATTTTTGCCGCCGCGCAATGAAGAAGCGCGGCGGCAATTTAAAGTTTTCCGGAAAAATTTTTAAGGGCGTTGAAAAAACGGCGTTTGCGTGGTATAATTTATTTAACAATTACTTAACACACAAATGTTAGAATATTGAAAAGGTGACGGATATGTTTAACGTACTTATAGTTGAAGACGATCAGAAACTTAATCAGCTTATAAAAACCACGCTTATAAAAAACGGTTACAACGCGTATACCGCGAAGGACGGCGACGAGGGAATAGACGTTTTCGATAACAATTATATCGACCTTATCGTGTCTGATATAATGATGCCCAATGCCGACGGCTACGAGCTTGCCGACGCCGTGAGAAAGCGCAACGCGAACATTCCCATTCTGTTCGTTTCCGCCAAAGACAAATACGAGGATAAGCAGAAGGGATTTCAGATAGGCATCGACGATTATATGGTGAAGCCGATAGACCTGAACGAACTGCTTCTCCGCATCTCTGCGCTTTTGCGCCGCGCGCAGATAGCCAACGAGCGCAAACTGACGGTAGGCTCCACCGTGCTCGATTACGACACGATGACGGTGATCCGCGACGGATCCGAAATTATTCTTCCGCAAAAGGAATTCAAACTGCTTTTCAAACTGCTTTCTTTTCCGAACAAGATATTTACTAG
>JAGCZN010000108.1 GCA_017959995.1 Clostridia bacterium | reverse complement strand
GGCAAGGCGCGCGGGCGCATTGTGAAAATCCTTCAGTACGCAGTTAAGCTGCGGCAAAGGCTCGGTATTCATTATCGTGATAAAGTTCCCGAAAGCGTTACCCGCGCCGTAAGAGGCGCGCGCGCCGCGCAAAACGGACGAAGCGGAATTTTTCACGTAGTCGTAAACGCGGTAACAACCGTTCGCGTTTTTCAGGAAACTTCTGCCTTCTCTCGTAAATTTTATATTAAGTACCCGCATTTTGTCAAGTGTTTTTTCCGCTTTGAACGCGCTGAGCTTTTCCGTTACGCGAAGCACGTTTTCCATAAGCGCGTCCACGTCGGGAAACACCGCTCGGTTGATTTTCTGCAGAACGTATTTTTCGCCGTCGGCAGACGTTATTTTATAGGAAACGTTCACGTTGCCGCCATTGATTTTTTCCACGGTATCTATCGGGGAAAAAAACTCGTACCCGCCGAGCGCTTCGAGAATTTCGGACATATTCACCTCTCCCGTTCGTTTATTTTTATTCGGAAAGCCGTTATTTGGTTACATTTTCTTTTTTTTAGCGGCAAAACGGTAGATATTTTTCTTTCTTTATGATATAATCACTTTAATTGTTAATTACAGAGGCATTTTTATGGACATGAAATACGTGGAAAAGAAATGGCAGGATAAATGGGAAAAATCCAAAATAAACTATTTTAATAAGAAAAATACGGACAACAAGTATTATTGTTTGGAAATGTTCTCGTATCCTTCCGCCGCAAAACTTCACGTGGGACACTGGTATAATTACGGCCCTACCGATACTTTCGCGCGCTTCAAAAAGATGAAAGGTTACGAAGTGTTTCAGCCTATGGGTTTTGACGCGTTCGGACTTCCCGCGGAAAATTACGCCATAAAAACGGGCATACACCCCAAGGATTCCACCGAAAAAAACATAGCCACCATGGAAAAACAACTGAAGGCCATGGGCGCTATGTTCGATTGGTCCGCGGAAATAATGACCTGCAAAGAAGACTACTATAAGTGGACGCAATGGCTGTTTCTGAAACTGTACGAAAACAATCTCGCTTACAGGAAAGAAGCGCCCGTGAACTGGTGTTCGGGCTGTAATACCGTTCTTGCCAACGAACAGGTAATAGACGGCAAGTGCGAGAGATGCGGTACCGATATCGTAAAGAAAAATCTAACCCAATAGTTCTTCAGAATCACGGCTTACGTTGAAGAACTTCTGAAAGATCTCGACGGACTCGACTGGCCTGAAAAAACGAAGGCCATGCAAAAAAACTGGATAGGAAAATCCACCGGCGGCGAAATAGAATTTACCTGCGAAAGCGGCGATACCTTTAAGGTGTTCACCACGAGAGCGGACACCGTTTTCGGCGTTTCTTACGTGGTGCTCGCTCCGGAACACCCGCTGGTTAAAAAACTCTGTTCGCCAAAACAGAAAAAAGCCGTTGAAAAATACCTTGAAGATACTTCAAAGGCGGACGAGATCGACAGGCTTTCCACCACGCGCGAAAAGACGGGCGTTTTTATAGGCCACTACGCCGTCAACCCGGCAAACGGCAAACGCGTTCCCATATACACCGCCGACTACGTTCTGTATTCGTACGGAACGGGTGCCGATATGGGTGTGCCCGCGCATGACGAGAGGGATTTCGCCTTCGCGACGAAGTACAACCTGCCG
>JAGCZN010000107.1 GCA_017959995.1 Clostridia bacterium | reverse complement strand
GTCAGAGTCCGTAGCCTTACCGCTTGGCGACACCCCAATTAAACTTACGCATAGTATATTATCACTTTTATGCGTTTTTTTCAACTGTTTTCCACCCGGTTACAAAATCTTTTTACTTTTTTTGAAAAAATTCTATTGAAAACACTTGACATTCAAATGAATGTGTAGTATAATTCAATCAGCATTAACGGGAGAGTAAATAACCATGACTTTTTTTACGGGCACCATTATTGAAAAAAACGGTTTGAGCGGAAAACAGTTCCTGGACGGTATGTTCAACGGAACGAGCGGGCTTGTAATGTCGCAAATAAGGGATTTTACGGGTCTTAACACCCCCGCAATACAAAACTGGATAAACCGCGGTTGGCTTTCGCGCCCCACCAAAAAAAGGTACGACGAAGACCAGGTTGCGCGTATACTTATAATAAATTTACTGCGTGAAACGATGAGTCTTGAGAACGTTGACAAGCTGCTGTATTGCGTAAACGGCGACGCCGAAGATCTGAACGACGACATTATTTCCGAAGCGGAGCTTTACGGATATATATGCGACGTGATTTTTTCCGGGGCGGACGACGGCAACGTAGAAGATAAAATAAACGAAACGGTAAAAAACTTCAGAGAAAGGCGGCCCGGCGACGCTTTGCGGCTTAAAACGACGCTTAAAATAGTTTACCTGAACCGCACCGCCGAAAAATACATGCACGCCGCGGGCAAACTGTTGGCGCAACTTGAAAAAAATACGGATAATGCGCGATAAAGGCCGCTTTTCGGCTATCAAATATACAAATTTACGCAATGCGAAAAAGGAGGAACCGAATTATGTGGAACGACTGGACTACTTTACAGCAAATATATTTTTGCATAGCGCTGCTGTTTTCCGCCGTTTTGCTCGTACAACTCATTCTTATGATAATAGGAATAGGCAGCGACAGCGGTGAAGGCGTGGACCTCAACGGAGACGGGAATCCCGACGTTACCGTCGACGGCGACAGCGGCCCTCTGTTTACCGTGAAGGGACTTATTTCCTTCTTTGCGATAGGCGGCTGGGTAGGCTTTGCGATAGGCGACGGATCGTTGAAAACAGGCTGGGTGATACTTATATCCGTTGCTTCGGGGCTTGTAGCGCTGGTTGCGGTGGGATTTGCCCTGCGCGCTATGGCGAAACTGCAAACCAACGGCGTAATGGATATAAACAACGCCGTGGGTAAAGTTGCCGAAGTGTATCTTACCATTCCGGAAAAGTGTTCGGGAACGGGTAAAATAACGGTGGAACTTCAGGGCAGATTTACCGAAATGGCCGCCATGACCGAAAACGACGAACCCATCAAAACCGGCAGCAAGGTAAAAATCACCAAGACCGACGGAACCACCTGTTTCGTTGAAAAAATATTTTAACCCCGTAAAACGCGCAAAAACAGGCATTTTATCCACACGGGAAAAAGCGGCGCGTTAAACGGAAAAAAAGAAAATAAACGTAAAGGAGATAAAAATGAAAAACTTACTTATTGAAACGGGCGGCGTGATTGCCCTTATAGCCGTAGTGGTTGTAATTTTGTTCAGCCTGATGCTTCTGTTCTTCACGAGGTTCAAAAAATGCCCTTCGGATAAGATAATGGTAGTTTACGGCCGCGTTTCCAAAAATTCAGACGGAACGGCACGCTCGGCAAAATGTCTGCACGGCGGCATATCGTTCATTGTTCCCGTTTTGCAGGATTATTCCTTCCTTGACCTTACCCCCATGTCAATATCGGTTGACCTTAAAAGCGCGCTTTCGCGCCAAAACATACGTATTGACGTGCCCTCGATCTTCACGGTAGGCATATCCACCGAGCCGAGCGTTATGCAAAACGCCGCCGAAAGGTTGCTCGGGCTGCAACTTCCGCAAATTCAGGAACTTGCCAAAGATATTATTTTCGGACAGTTGCGTTTGGTAATAGCCACGATGGATATAGAAGAAATAAACACCGACAGGGATAAATTCCTTGAGGCCGTATCGCGCAACGTTGAAGGCGAACTGAAAAAGATAGGTCTGCGCCTTATAAACGTTAACGTAACGGATATATCCGACGAGTCCGGCTACATAATCGCGCTCGGTAAAGAAGCCGCGGCCAAAGCCATAAACGACGCTAAAATTTCCGTTGCCGAAGCCGACAGAGCCGGCGCAATAGGCGAAGCAAACGCTAAAAAAGAACAGCGCATCAACGTGGCCAACTACAATTCCGAAGCGATAAAAGGCGAAAACGAAGCGCAGGTAGCCATTGAAAACTCCAAATCGTTACTGCGCCAAAGACAGGCGGAAGCCGAACAGCAGGCCGCTTCAAGCGAGGCCATAAACGAAGCAAAGGCTAAAACCGACGCGTACGAAGCGGAAAAGAACGCGGAACTCATGCGTGCCGAAAAGGAAAAAGCCACGCAGGAAGCGGATATAATCGTACGCGCTGAAATTGAAAAGAGAAAGGCCGAACTAGAAGCCGAGGCAATAGCCGAACAGTACAGAAGAAAAGCCAAGGGCGAAGCGGACGCGATCTTCGCCAAGATGGAAGCCGAAGCAAAAGGCGTGAGAGAAGTTCTCACTGCGCAGGCGGAAGGTCTTGCCGAAATAGTCAAAGCCGCGGGCGGCGATCCCAACGAGGCGACGAGACTTATGATAGCCGACAAGATAGACAACATAGTTAAGGCGCAGGTCGAAGCCATCAAGAATATAAAGATAGACAAGATAACCGTTTGGGACGGAAACGGAAATTCCGAAAACGGAAAGACCGCTACCGCCAACTTCATATCGGGAATGGCCAAATCCCTTCCCCCCATGACCGACCTGTTCGCCATGACGGGGCTCACGATGCCGGAACTTATCCGCTCAAAGGAAATAGATAAGGACGCAAAGCCCGAAGAAAAGGCAAAAACCCCCGAAAACGCGAAAAAAACCGCAAAATCATCTTCAGAAAACTGATTTTGAAAAAGCCGACGCAGTATAACCTTATACAATAAAACAAAAAGGAGATTGTAAAATGAGTTTTTCCGACAATTTACAGAACCTGAGAAAGCGCGACAACCTTACGCAGGACGCTCTTGCCGATAAGCTTGAAGTTACGAAAGAGGCCGTATCCGAATGGGAATCGGGCGGCGGGTACCCCGGAATAGATAAGATAATTCGGATTTGCGAACTGTTCGGCTGCGATATGGACACTTTGGTAAAAGGCGATATACCGGCGGAAACGCACGAAAACGATCACAAGCTCAAATCACTTTACGAAAAAACGTTAAACTCCGTGAGCACGGCGTTTTCGGCGGCTATCGGAATAATTCTTTTAGGCCTTACCGCTCTTATTCTCATATCCGGCCGGGCGGAAGGTACCTCGTACGAAAAAGCTTTCGCCGCGGTAGGCGCCGCCGTTCTGATATCCGGCGTTGCGATAGCCGCTCCGCTGTTCATAGTTTACGGCATTAAACTTACGGATTTCAACAGAAGGCACCCCCACCTTCCCGCTTTTTATACGGACGACGAGGTTTCTTCGTACTTTATCAAATTCGGAATAGGTATAGGCGCGGGCGTGGTGTTGCTCATACTCGGCGTGATCGCCGCTTTGCTTGTAAACGCGCTCACCGAAATAAAGGGCGTTTATATCGCCGCCATAGTGATCGGCTCGATCGCATCAGCCGTTCCGCTGTTCGTATTTTTCGGTATGAGAATGAG
>JAGCZN010000106.1 GCA_017959995.1 Clostridia bacterium | reverse complement strand
TGAATTCCGTATGCCCGGTTCTTCATTCTCGGTAGCCGGCCCGAACATTATGCTTAACACCGCCGTAGCCGCCGCGTTCGACGAGTTTTACGAAAAACTGAAAAAGGCGAAGGACGTTGAAAAGTCCGCCGTTAAACTGGTTGCCGAAACGATTAAAAGGCACGGCAGAATAATTTTCAACGGCAACGGTTACAGCCCTGAATGGATCAAGGAAGCCGAGCGCAGGGGGCTTATGAACTTAAAGAATACCGTTGAGGCGATCCCGCATCTTATCGACGAGAAAAACGTGCGTTTATTCGCGAAATACGGGGTTTATACCGAAAACGAAATTAAAGCGCGCCACGATATTCTGCTTGAAAATTATTCCAAAACCGTGCGCATAGAAGCGCTTACCACTATAGATATGGCAAGAAAAGACATATTCCCCGCGGTGAACGATTTCGTTGCGGATACTTGCTCCAACGTAGCGGCAAAGCACGAGATTCTGCCCGCCGTGGATACTACCATCGAAGAAGATATAGCGTGCAGGCTTTCGGCGCTCAATTCCGCGATGATGGCGGAAACGAGCGAACTTGAAGCCGCCGTGAGAAAAGCCGAAACGATAGCCGACGTAAAGGCGGCGGCGGTCTGTTACCGGGATAACGTTGTTTCCGCAATGGAAAGAGTACGCGCCGCGGCCGACGAAATGGAAACGTTGTGCGCGTCGTCTTACTGGCCGATGCCCACTTACGGCGAACTTTTATTCAGCGTAAAATAAACCGCCTTACCGCTCCGTAAACTCATTCGCGGCAATACCGCCCGTAAAAATTCCGATTCTGCGTTTTAAGAGATTATCGCTTGACAACGCGGCGTGGCATAATATATAATGATTCTATGAAAAAATCTGCTTGCGTTTATTTTACCGGCGAATATTCCGTTTTATGATATGATCGGCTACGAGGCATATTTTTTCGCTCAGCAAAAATTGCTTCCGCGGCCTTAAAAAAGACCGCGGTTTTTTATTCAGCTTACGAGGTGCATTATGAACGTTTTTGACGTGCTTAAAGAGAGAGGATTTATCAAACAGACGGTTTACGAAGAGGATCTTTACAAGATGCTCGGTAGCGAAAAGGTGTCTTTTTACGTTGGGTTCGATCCCACGGCCGACAGTCTTCACATAGGTCATTATATACCCATAATGGCAATGGCTTGGATGCAGCGTTACGGGCACAGGCCCATCGCTCTCTTCGGCGGCGGCACGGGTATGATAGGCGATCCTTCGGGAAGGTCGGATATGCGCCAGATGATGACGAGGGAAACGATAGATCACAACATAGCCTGCTTCAAAGAGCAGATGAGTCGCTTTATAAGTTTCGACGGCGATAACGGGGCGATAATAGCCAACAATGCCGATTGGCTGCTCAATCTGAATTACGTTGACTTTTTGCGTGAAATAGGCGTTCATTTCTCGGTGAACAAGATGCTCACCGCAGAGTGCTTCAAGCAGAGAATGGAAAAAGGGCTTACCTTTTTAGAGTTCAATTATATGCTGATGCAGGGGTATGATTTTCTCGTTCTCAACAGAAAATACGGCTGTAAGTTGGAAGTCGGCGGGGACGACCAGTGGTCGAATATGCTCGCCGGCGTGGACCTTATACGAAGAAAGGAACAGAAGGACGCGTATTGCCTCACCTGCACCCTGCTTCTCAACAGCGAGGGCAAAAAGATGGGTAAAACGCAGAAAGGCGCCCTGTGGCTGGACGAAAACAAGTGTTCCGTTTACGATTTTTACCAATATTTCCGTAACGTTGAGGACTGTAAAGTCGCCGAGTGTATGAAACTTCTGACGTTTATGGATCTGAAGGAGATAGAGGAACTGACGCAATTTCAGGACGAGCGCATCAACGCCGCCAAAGAGAGGCTCGCCTTTGAGGTCACGAAACTCGTTCACGGCGAGGAAAAGGCGGTTACCGCGCGCGATCAGGCCCGCGCCGCGTTCGGCGGCGGCGGTGAAATGCCCACCGAACGGATACCCGCGGGGGTAACTTCCGTAGTCGATATAATGGCGCTTACGGGCGTTGCGAAATCCAAGGGGGAAGCGCGCCGGCTGATAGAGGGCGGCGGCGTTTCCGTAAACGATAAAAAGGTAACTTCCGTTTCGGAAGAAATACCCGTGGAAGCGGTTGAAAAGGGCGAATTTATTCTGCACAAAGGCAAAAAGGTACACGTAAAGGTTAAAATAGGTTAAGGTATGCAACCGCTTATAAAGTGGCCCGGCGGCAAAACCGCCGAACTCGGCGTGATAGAAAACCACTTGCCGGAAAAGTATTCAAGATACGTTGAACCGTTCTTCGGCGGCGGGGCGTTATTTTTTGAAAAGTGCCCTAAATCCGCTATTATTAACGATATTTCAAAAAATCTTATGTCGTTTTACCGCTTTATCGGCAGCGGCAACGAAAAGTTTGAAAAGTGCGCTTACGGTATTGTGGAAGAGTGGGAACTTCTCAAAGAATACTGCGGCGCCGAAACGGAAAGATTTTTCGCCGCGTATTATCTTTACGCCGACGGCGATACGGATAGGGAAGCGTTTTCAGCGAAACTGGTAAGCCTCGTGAGCCCCGCCGTGGATTACATTGCGGACAGGTCGCAGGTAATATCCGATAAGGACACTTTCCGCAAGGAACTTAACCGTATGGTGGCGGATAAACTTTTCCGAACCGCGGCAAACGAAAAGAAGTTCGGCGCACTTTCCGAGGAGGACCTTAAAAAGAACGTTCTAACCGGTTTTACCGCGGGATATTACATGTATATGCGCGCCATGCTGAACGCTATGGAAAAGGATAAGTTTCTTTTTATTTCCGAAGAGTACAAGGCGGCGGTGTTCTTTTTCGTGCGGGAATTCTGTTACGGCTCGATGTTCCGCTACAATAAGAACGGAGATTTCAACGTTCCTTACGGCGGAATAGCGTATAACGGAAAGGATTTCCGCAAAAAGGTTGACGCGCTGTTTAACCGCGAAGCGGTTTCCGCTTTGTCTTCCGCCGAAATACATTCGGAGGACTTCGGCAAAATTTTCGCGCTTTGCGGTGAGAACGATTTCATTTTTCTCGATCCTCCGTACGATACCGATTTTTCCGATTACGAAACCAACGTCTTCGGAAAAACCGAACATAAACGCCTTGCTGAGTGCGTTTATAACACGAGGGCGAAGTTTCTTCTCATAATAAAGAACACGCCCTTTATAGAGAGCCTTTACGCGGAACGCGGTTACAATATTTTCGCGTTCGATAACGAATACGCGTATTGCGTAAAGGGAAGAAACGACCGAAAAGCGGAGCATTTGATTATAACAAACTACTGATTTTACGTGATTTACGGGGTTTTTATATGAAAATCATTAAAAAATTGGCAACCAAGCAGAAAGACGTTTATTCCGTACGGCCCGTGACGATAGCCTTTTTCGGCGACAGCGTTACGCAGGGCTGTTTCGAAGTATATCAAACGTCGGACTCGTCGCTCGAAACCGTTTTCGATCAGGCGCACGCCTATCATTCTTACGTTAAAGAGATATTCGCTTCCATGTTTCCGGCTTCGCCCGTCAATATAATAAACGCGGGCATTTCCGGGGATAACGCCGCCAACGCTCTTTCCCGTCTCGATCGTGACGTTTTAAGTTACAAGCCTGATCTCGTGGTAGTGTGCTTCGGCCTGAACGATTGCGCTTCCGGCGACGACGGAATCGAAACTTACGCCTCGTCTTTGAAAAAGATAATAACGAAAATAAAGGAAGCGGAGGCGGAAGTTATCGTTATGACGCCCAACATGATGGCGGACACGTTAAGCGTACACGTTGTAAACGACGGTTATCCGTTCGTAAGAAAGTGCATAGAGGGGATAATAGAAATCGTTAATAAGGGCGTTCTCGACAGGTACGTGGAAAAGGCGCGCGAAGTTGCTGCGGAAGAAGGCGTTCCCGTTTGCGACGTATACGCCAAGTGGCAAAGCCTGAAACAAAACGGCGCCGATATAAACGAAATGCTTGCCAACCACGTAAACCATCCCACGCGCGAGATGAATAAGATTTTTGCGTACGCCTTGGTTTTCACCATGCTTGAAAACCGGTAAAAACACTTGCCAAACGGCGGCGGTTGTGGTAAAATTATAAAACGAAAGCGCTTGTTTGTAAGCGCGTGAAATAAAACCGTTTTCGGGAAGAGTAACAAAAACAGGGTAAAGAGAGCGGACGGCGGTGAAAGTTCGCCCCGCGTTTTTGCGAAAGTGCGCCCGGATGATAAGGGAGAGGTAACGCTCTACGGGGATCCTTCCGTAATAGGCAAAAAGGGCTTTCGGGCCGAAGTAAAGTGGAACAGCGGTGTCATAAATCGCCTTTACCGCATAACGTATTATGATGCGGTAAAGGTTTTTTTATTACCGGGAGTAATAAGAATGAAAGGAATAGTAAAAGATATAAAAGCTGCGCTGAAAAACGATCCCGCGGCGAGAAATTGGTTCGAAGTACTTTTAACTTATCCGAGTATAAAGGCGCTTCACCGTTACCGCATAGCGCACTTTTTCTACAAGATAAAATTCAAACTCCTCGCGCGGATGATAAGCCAGACGACAAGGTTTTGGACGGGCATCGAGATACACCCCGGGGCACGGATAGCCAAGGGCGTGTTCATAGACCACGGTTCGGGCGTGGTGATAGGCGAAACGGCTGTAATAGAGGAAGGCGTAGTTATTTTTCAGGGTGTAACTCTCGGCGGCAAAGGTACCGAAAGAGGAGGCAAACGCCACCCGACCGTTAAGAAAAACGCCGTAATTTACGCCGGCGCAAAAATTCTCGGCAACATTACGGTGGGCGAAAACGCCATAGTAGGGGCGAGCAGCGTCGTCCGGCACGACGTACCCGATAACGCCACCGTAGCGGGCGTACCCGCTAAAATAATCAGGATAAGAACTTGCCCGTGCGAGTGTCTTCTCAAAGAGCCCGTATCGGAAGAAATGCCGTAAATCACGCAAAAAAGAGGTATAAGTATGAAATTTTACAATACGCTTACGAGGCAAAAAGAAGAATTTTCGCCCATTGACGGAAGCAACAAGGTGCGTATGTATTCGTGCGGGCCCACCGTTTACAACTACGCGCATATAGGTAATCTGCGAACTTATATATTTATGGATCTCCTTCGCCGCAGCCTGAAATACGAGGGCTACAAAATAAAGGGCGTTATGAATATAACCGACGTAGGCCACCTTCTTTCCGACGGCGACGACGGTGAAGATAAAATGCAGAAAGCCGCCCGCGAACAGAATAAGGATCCTTACGAAATAGCCGCGTATTACACGGAAGTTTTCTTCAAAGATCTTGAAAAACTCAATATAGGAAAACCCGAACTTACCCCGAAAGCGACAGACCATATCGCCGATATGGAAAAATACGTGGAAGGACTTATGGAAAAGGGCGTGGCGTACGAAACGGCCGACGGCATTTATTTCGACATAGAAAAATTCCCCGGATACGGAAAACTTTCGGGCATAAAGCTTGAAGACCAGCTTTCGGGCGCGAGGGTGGAAGTGAACGGCGGCAAGCGCCATCCCGCGGATTTCGCGCTGTGGAAAAAGGCGCCGAAAGAACATATAATGCAGTGGGACAGCCCTTGGGGAAAGAGTTACCCCGGCTGGCATATAGAGTGTTCCGCCATGAGCCGTAAATATCTCGGCGACGTTTTCGATATCCACACCGGCGGCGTTGACCATATTCCCATTCATCACGAAAACGAGATAGCCCAAAGCGAATCTCTTACGGGCAAAAACCCCGCAAGGTTCTGGATGCACGGCGAATTTATGCTGGTAGACGGCGGCAAGATGAGCAAATCGCTCGGCAACACCTACACGATCGCCCAACTTGAAGAAAAAGGCTATAAACCTATGCACTTCCGCTATTTCTGCCTTAACGCCCATTACCGTAAAAAACTCAATTTTACGTTCGAGGGGCTTGACGCGGCGAAAGTTTCTTACGAAAGGCTCGGATCGCTTATTCTGAAACACACGGCGTCGGCAACCGTAACCGATGGCAAAACGCTTGAAAAGTACAAGGCGGAATTCGAGGAGAATATAAACGACGACCTTAATGTTCCGGGCGCGCTCGGCGTGCTTTGGAC
>JAGCZN010000105.1 GCA_017959995.1 Clostridia bacterium | reverse complement strand
TGGGGTAGCGAAGGATAACCCACTTGGTCTTTTTCACCCTTATTTCGTGGTGAACGGGGTGACCGTAAAGGGTATCGTAAAGTTTATTTTTATCGGCGGGCACGTCGGACAGTTCGTAAGAGTTTTCGCCGCCGCGTATGCCTATATACGCATCCATATCGTCCATTATGAACGAATCGTATTTAGCCCAAAGTTTTTGATGCCGTTCGTCGGTATTTTCGAGCATGGCGCGGATAACGGCGTGGTCGCGCAGGGTAACGAAAGGATAGGCGCCTATCTTGCGGGCTTCTTCAACGCAGGCTTTTACGAGGGCGTTTTCCACGCCGAAAGCCTCTATAAGAACCTTTTCGCCCTTTTTAAGGTCGCACGAGTAGTTGACGAGATTGTAAGCGAGTTTGCGTATTCTCGGATCTTGCATACGGTTACCTCCGGTAAGGTGATTTGAATATCATTATATAATATATAAAGGATTTTTGCAAGTATTTGTAAAAAATCGTTGACTAATCATCTAAAAAAAAGTATAATCTAATATGGTTTTGAAAATAAACTTAAAAAGCGGGTTGTTTTGCCGCGTACGGCTTCGCGCCGCGTTAAAAAATCGAAAATTATAATTTTTTGGAGGATAACACTATTATGGCAAACGTAAAAGTTGCAATCAACGGCTTCGGTCGTATAGGTCGTCTCGCATTCAGACAGATGTTCGGCGCCGCCGGTTACGAAGTAGTGGCCATCAACGATCTCACCAGTCCCAAAATGCTTGCCCATCTTCTTAAATACGACACTATGCAGGGCAATTACGCAAGAACCCACTCCGTGGATTATAAGGACGCCGTTCTCGCGGAAGACGGAAAGACCGTGGTTACGCCCGGCTCTATAATCGTTGACGGAAAAGAAATAACCATATACGCCAAGGCCAACGCCGCGGAACTTCCCTGGGGCGAACTAAAAGTTGACGTAGTTCTGGAATGCACCGGTTTCTATACTTCCAAGGCGAAAGCGCAGGCGCACGTTGACGCAGGCGCCAAAAAGGTAGTTATATCCGCGCCCGCGGGCAACGATCTTCCCACCATCGTTTACAACGTAAACCACAAAACGCTCACCAAGAGCGACAATATCATTTCGGCCGCGTCCTGCACCACCAACTGCCTCGCACCCATGGCCAAGGCTCTTAACGATTACGCACCCATTCTCTCCGGCATAATGACCACCGTTCACGCCTACACCGGCGACCAGATGATTCTTGACGGACCGCAGAGAAAGGGCGACTTAAGAAGATCCAGAGCGGGCGCTATGAACATAGTTCCCAACAGCACGGGCGCAGCGAAGGCTATAGGCCTGGTTATCCCCGAACTCAACGGCAAACTCATCGGCGCCGCACAGCGCGTTCCCACCGCTACCGGTTCCACCACCATTCTTATCGCCGTTGTAAAGGGTAAGGACGTTACCAAGGAAGGCATCAACGCCGCCATGAAGGCGCAGGCCACCGAATCCTTCGGTTACAATACCGACGAAATAGTTTCTTCCGACGTTATCGGAATGACCTACGGCTCCCTGTTCGTCGCTACGCAGACCATGGTCTCCAAGATCGACGACGACACCTATCAGGGACAGGTGGTTTCCTGGTACGACAACGAAAACTCCTATACCAGCCAGATGGTACGCACTATCAAGTACTTCGCGGAATTGAAATAATAATCGAAACCTTATGAAAAAAGGCCTCTCTTTTTGAGAGGCCTTTTCTTTTAATTGCGTGTTTTTGCGCGAAAAAGGCGGTTTATGCCGGAACGTTTCCGCTTTTATCCACCGCGCCGTTCAAACAATAAACTTTATAATCACCGGTGTTGTTATCCCAGCCGATACCCTTTTCAATGCTTTCCCACTCGGATACGGTACCGCCGAAAAGTATCTCTTTAAGCCCCGTGCAGCCGCTGAAAGCGTTATCTCCTATTTTAACGACGCAGTTCGATATCCCCGCGGATACTATACTTTCGCGGCCGTAAAATCCGCGCGTAAGTACGGCCGTAACTTTTTTTCCCATAAAATCCGAAGGCACTATAACGTTTTCGGGCATATTCTTCATAGCGGCGGAAACGGCGTACGTACCGTCAGCGGGGGTGAAATTATAATAACGGGTTTTCGTTTTCTCGTAAAGATCTTCCGCTTCTTCCTCTTCGTCATCGGCGTCTGAAGATAACCTGCCGTTATTTTTTTCCGAAATATCTTTAAGATACAAAATATGCAATATCATAAACGAAAATATTACTTTCAAAACCAGATATATCAAAGCGCCGACCGCCGCGCCTATAAGCGTACCCCATAAAATCCATTCGGGATTATTCGTTCTTTTATACCGAACGATTCCGAAAATAAACGCCGCAAGGAAGTTTATTAAAGAAAAAACCGCCGGAATATACAGATACGCGTTAAACCATTTCAGGTTGTTGTCGAGTATTTTTTTCTCTTCAGTATTCATAATAATCTCCTTTAAGTTATAAAAAATGCCGCTGCAAACTTACAGCGACACTTGTAAAAACGCCTCGTTTGCTTTGCTGCGACACAATTATCTACTCGTCAAGATTTATATGCAAACAGAGTACATCTCTACCTGAGAGATATACTTGACGAGTTGAATATTTAATTATGTCGCAAGAATATTCTATCAAATTCGAAGCCGTGCTGTCAATAACATTTGTATTTTTTTCGGAATATCCGATTACTTTTCATTTCAATCTCCTCTAAGTTAAAAAAAATGCCGCTGCAAACTTACAGCGACACTTGTAAAAACGCCTCGTTTGCTTTGCTGCAACAAAATTCCATACCCATCAAGATATGTAACACAAACAGAGCACATCTCTACCGAAGAGATATACTTGATGAGTTCTTATATGGAATTTGTTGCAATAACATTCTATCAAATTCAGTACAAAACTGTCAATTGTATTTACATTTTTATTTTAATATGGTATTATCTTATTTATGAAAAACGTTTTGATAAGCGGTGTGTGCGGCGGCATGGGAAAGGCCGCGGCCGAACTTTTATTGAACAGCGGCTACTCTGTTTACGGTATTGATATACGTGATTTTTGTGAGATAAACGGGGTTAATTACGCAAAAGCCGACCTTTCGGAAGAAGGCGGAACCGACGGGGCGAAGGAAAAATTTTCGGGCGTAAAATTTTGCGCGATACTTCACTTCGCGGGGATATACAATATGGATTCGCTGATAGAAATGAGCGAGCGCGATTATGAAAAGATATTCCGCGTGAACGTTTTCGGCGCGTTCAGGGTAAACAGGGCGTTTTTTCCGCAAATCGAAAAGGGCGGAAAAATAGTGATCACGTCAAGCGAACTTGCCCCGCTCGATCCCCTTCCGTTCACGGGAATTTACGGCGTTACCAAAACCGCGCTTGAAAAGTATGCCGACGCGCTGAGAATGGAAGTGAATCTGCTGGGAATCTCCGTTTCGGTAATACGCCCCGGCGCGGTGCAAACTTCCCTTCTGGACGTTTCCACCGCCGCGCTTGACAGACTTTGCGAAAAAACCGAACTTTATACCTGCAACGCGGAAAAATTCCGCCGAATTGTAAACAACGTTGAAAACAAAAACGTTTCGCCGGAAAAGGTTGCTCGCCTTGCCAAAAAAGCGGTTGAAAGCAAGCGCCCCAAATACGTTTACAACCTGAATAGAAATTTCCTTTTGCGGTTGCTTTCGGCAATGCCCAAACGCTTTCAGGTTTGGGTAATAGCAAAAATTATTTCCGACAAAAAAACTCCCCGATAAGGGAGTTTTATCCGAAGGATTTACAGATATATTCTCGCGTTTCCCGCCCTTAACGC
The DNA here is from genome assembly GCA_017959995.1 of Clostridia bacterium. Lineage (GTDB taxonomy): Bacteria > Bacillota > Clostridia > Christensenellales > Borkfalkiaceae > RGIG3732. Next base: position 4,842 of record JAGCZN010000105.1, on the reverse strand, counting down.
CGCGGAGCGAACCGCTATACGCTTGCCCGTATCGGCATTCATCATAGTGCCTTCGGTAAAAGCAGCCGCATCGAATAACGGCGCTTTCTTAAAATCGTTATCGCGGCCCGTTCCGCCTGCGGATACGTCCATAGCGGAAACCAAAGGCACGTTCTTCAACTTGAACGCGTATCCCGTTTTACGCAGTGCGGGCAAGGGGTTTCCCTTGCCGTAAACGCACACCGCGGAGGCAAAAGCCGCCTTTATCGCGGTTTTTTTGAGCCATTCGACAATTTCCCACGATCCGCCCGTTTCCGATAGCGGAAACACGGCGATTAAAAGATCGCAACTTATCGTTTCTCTTTCCAAAAATTTTCTCTCCGCCGCTTCGGTGAGCGAAAATAACGATACCGTCATTTCCGGATGGCTCTTTCCGATTTCATTTCCGATTTTTTTCGCCGCATTTTCACACGCGCCGAACGGCGAATAATAAAAAATACTTACGGTGCGCATATCTTTTTTCCCCTTTACCTTTTAATGTTTTCCCACGGCGACGATTACTTTGAAACGGTTTTAACACAATATTACGCTGAAATTATACCATATTTACGGAAAATAATCAAGCGGTGGCAAAAACGCCCCAGCGCGCGTAAGATATAGGGAAAGACAAAATCTTTCGCTTGTTTTACGGAGGAAAAATATGGCTTGTTTTTACGGAAATGACTTTTGCACCAAACGCTGCGAAAGCGACCGCATCGTTCATTTCCCTGCCGATACGCCCTGTCCGAGAGGCCCGCAAGGCCCTATGGGGTTACAGGGCCCTATCGGTCCGCAGGGACCGCAAGGCGAACCCGGCCCCGAGGGAACGGTAAATATAACGGCGGCCGCTCTGTACGCGGTTACGGCAACGGGCAGAACCCCCGCGTTCGCCGCGGCGACCTTTTTTCCCGCCGCGCAGACGGATATGACGTTTGACGCCGCGACCGGAGAAATAACGGCTTTGACCGCGGGAACTTACCTTGTAAATTACGGCGCAAACTATACGGCTAAACGTTCCGCGTCCGTTCCGACGGCATCGCTTAAACAAAACGGATCGTTCCAGGCGCAATCGATATCATTCGGCGTTGCGGGCAACGCGACGGGCAACCTTTCAAAAACGGTAATAATTCCGCTTTCCGCGGGCGCTACGCTTTCGCTGGATCTTTCGGAAAAAACGGGTATCGTCTATAATACGGTAACCATGAACGTAATTAAATTGCAATAAAGCGCCTGTTTCGCGCATTAACGCCGTTTTTATAAAATATGCCCCGCGGAAAATTCTTCCGCGGGGCCTCGCAAATCCGTTTTTACGCTTGCTTACGCATTGAAATAATTTTGTTTTTAAGCGCGGTATATCCTTCTTCCGCGTCTGAAATATATTCTACGCACTTCTCCATCGGGCACTGCCCCGTTCCGGCGCGGTTGATTATGCGTTCTGTCAAAGCGCCGAACGAAACCTCAACGCCCGCATTTTCAAGAAATTCACGCCCCGCAACGCTTAACACTTCGGCATAAACCGCCCTAACACCCGCTTTTACGAAGAGCATAGCCGAGGCTTTTCCCACTATTTTATCAGCCGCGGAAAACCCCGAGAGGTCTATTCCTTCCGCGATGAACGACAGCATCGGCGCAACGCCCGATTTTTCGGAAACGTACGCCTTTTCGCCTTTTACGAGCGCGCAGGTTACCTTTCCGGAAAGAAGTTCTCTCGCGCGGGTTACGTCACTCATCTTTATCTTTTGCAGCGAGCGTTTGCAGACCTATAATAATAAAAGGAACGATCAACGCCTGAATGAAAAGGCCGAGCCCGCCCGCTTGCACCTGCGACCACACAGCGGTGAATTTAAGCGTGCTTACGCTTTGAAAAACAGCCGTTAACACGAGAAATACGGCCCTTCCCGAAAATTGAGCGAGTAACACCGCAGGGAACGCAAACCACTTGTTTTCGGATATTTTCTTTGAAAACAACCCGGTGACAAGCGCAAATACGCCGAGTTCCGCCATCATATACGGAAGCCTTGCCGCTATGGGCATCGGATTTCCCCAGGCGGAAGTGATGGCAAAACTTACCGCGGGCGAAAGAATTCCCACGCCGAGTCCCCACACCGGGCCGAGCAAACATCCGCCCACGAGAACGGGCAGATACATGGGAAGCCACTGAACGCCTCCCGGCTGGCCGAGCGCCAGATGAACGAGTTGAGGCAGGGCCACCGCGCCTATTATAACGCACAAAGCCACTATGCTTTTAACGGTGATCTTCACTTTGAGCGATGCGTTTCTTCTTACCAAAACAGCGTCTAACATAATTTTCTCCTTATTTTTCAAACGTTTGCGCAACGTTTTCCAAAAGATTTCTTATTTTAAGGTGTTGCGGACAAACTCTTTCGCAGGTGCCGCATTTTATGCAATCCGAAGCTTTTTTGCCTTCGGGCGCGCTCCGTTCGTAATACATATAAGGGTTCCAACCGCCGTGGCGGTGAAGCGCGTTCATACAGGCGAAAAGTTCGGGTATCGCTATGCCTTTCGGGCATTTTTCCATACAGTAACGGCAGGACGTACAGGGAATATCGTCGGCAGATTTCAATACGGCGCGCACCGTTTCAACGGCGGCGCGCTCACGCTCGTCAAGCGGTTTGAAATCACGCATAAAACTCACGTTATCGCGCATCTGCTCTAAATTACTCATGCCGGAAAGCACCATAAAAACGTTCTCGAACCCGGCCGCGTAACGTATGGCGTAAGACGCGGGCGAGCCGCCTTTCAACTGCTCGAAAATATCGAGCGCGGCGCTCGGCAGATTGACGAGATTTCCGCCCTTTACCGGTTCCATAACTATAACGGGTTTGCCATGTTTCACGCACACGTCGTAAACCAAACCGCTCTGCACGGAAGCATCGTCGTAATCAACGTAATTCAGCTGTATCTGAACGGCCTCTATTTCCGGGTGATCGGTTAAAATTTCATCAAGCACGGCGGCTTTATCGTGAAAAGACATACCCACGTGCTTTACAAGCCCCTCTTTTTTCAGTTCGAAGGCCGTTTCGTAAGCGCGGCACCGCTTGTATTTGCCGTAATTGCCGGAATCCTGCGCGTGCATCAGATAAAAATCGAAATACTCCACGCCGCAGGCTTCAAGCTGGCTTAATAAAAGCGGGCGTATATCTTCCTTGCTGTTGAAATGTGGACTTGAAAGCTTGTTGGTAAGCAGGTATTTTTCACGCGGATAGCGCGAGGAAAGGCATTTTTTTACCGCCGCCTCGCTCAACCCGTTTATGTAACCGTGCGCCGTATCGAAGTAATTGAAGCCGTTTTCTATAAAAATATCCACCATTTCGGAAGTTTGGGCGTAATCGACGTCATCCCCGTTCATGGGCAAACGCATCAGCCCGAACCCGAATTTCTTGTTCACTTCTTTGAAAAAGCCCATAATTTATTCCTCCGTTTTAATTTTACAACAAAGGTTGAAAATTGTCAACTTTTTTAATAAAAGCGGCTACGGATACAATATGCCCGCGCCGGATATTTTTCGGGTACGCGGTTTTATCATTTGAAAACGCCCCGCGGAAATATCCGCAGGGCAAATCACATTATATAAAAACCGCTAAATCAAAGACGGACGTAAGTTGCCGAAGAAAATTCTGTCTTACCGCATTCCGCAACGAGGATAAAAGGCGTTATAGCCGTATATGCCTTGCCGCCGAAAGTTTTACCTGCGGTGATACACAACGTAAGAACCCCGTCGTCGCCGAGTATTATTTTGTATATATTTGCCGATTGCTTCGTTACGACAGGATGATGGTAATTAAAAAGCAACAACATAGAATCTTCAAAAAATTCTTCGTTATAATTTCTCAACAGCAGTAAAAAATCCCACTCTTCCGGATCCCACGCGCTGTGTTTTTCTTTATAATTTGCCTTTTCTTCTTCTATAACCGTTTGCAAAGCCTCGTAACTTTTCACAGATAAAATCCCGCCGGAAGCGCTTACGGTTTCTCCGCCGAAAGAATATCCCTTGAATTTAACGCTCGTTCCTTCGGGAATTTTCGTCATATCGTAACAAGCCGAAAACGTAAACGCAAAAACCAAAATCCCCGTTAAAAACGTTGCAAAAAGTTTTTTCATTGTTTTTTCTCCTCTATTTTCCTGTTTTATAAATAACCAACATTTCTATTGTTGACGGCCACCAAAAAGAAAATTCTACTCCGCCTATTGTTACAAAGGTTTCTTTCTCTACGCTAGTAAATGTTCGTCCGTCTCTATATTCTATAATGATACAATTATTATATGTTCCCAAATAATTTAAGATTGTGATATGCTCGCTGCATTCTTTTTTTACATATTTCTTTAACGCCTTTACTATCTTTTTCTCTGTTTTTTCGTCAAGCGTTTCGGGATCTTTCGGTTGCGGCGAATAATCTTCTCCCATAAGTTCTTCGTTATATCTTGTTCTTTGATTATAATAGGCTATAGATAGCAAATCTTCTTCCGTTAAATCCCCGTTATCGTAAGCCTCTCGAAGGTTTAGGAGTTCGCCCTTTTTATTGCACCCTGCGGGGATTAACAGCGAGAGGGATAAAATCCCCGTTAAAAACATTGCTACCAGTCGTTTCATATCATACTCCTTTTATTATTTAGAAATTTTTATATTATTATTTCCAGTAACTAAACAAATCAAAAAAAGATAAAATCCAAAGCGCCAATAAATAAAAAGCAAATATCGATGTTATTATTATTTTAGTTGTTCTATTCATATTTTTCCCTCTTACTTTAATTTTGATATCCTTTTATTGTATTATCAATCAATAAATACAGTGTGTTTTCAGC
>JAGCZN010000104.1 GCA_017959995.1 Clostridia bacterium | reverse complement strand
GTTTTTGCACGGCAAAAAACGCTTATCGGTTCATCGTTCTGTAATCGAGAACTTCCCACTCGGCAGGAGGATCGCCCAAATCGGGAACTTCCATGACAGCGCCGCCCGAAAGCGCGGACTTATGCGCGGTTAATCCCGGCAAATTATACCTTGCTACCGCCCAGATATTCGTAGGCGACAGTTTGCCCGTTTCATACGCACGACAGAAATCGTCCACAAGGAAGTGATGCGTGCCGTTATGTCTGTTCGGTAAGCCTTCAAACTCTTTGGGCAGTCTTTCCGTCGGCTGTATGGGCGAAGTTTCGTCGAAACCGCCGCTGTCCGCTATATTCTGGATCGCTTTACCGTAGTCGGTTTTCATAAGATTATAGATGGATTTGGGTTGCAGTTTCTCGGAAACGTCTTTCATTATCACCTTTCCGTATCTTTCGGGATCCCAGACCGATTGATGGTGGTGCGCTACCGAAAATTCGTATCCGCCGTCGGTGCCGTAAAACTGGGTAATATACGTTTCGGGCGACATCCAACCTACGCAACGGTTTTCGCTTATCCTTACGATACCGCCGTTGGAAAGTTCCATAAGCATACTTTCGCAGGCAAACGGGTTGTCGTAATTGTTTTGCCCGTCGGTGCCGTAGATATCCGTTCTCGGGCTTCCCGCAAAACCCAACGCCACGACTTTTTTTGCGTACACGCCGGGCATTGCGCTTAAAACCATCGAAGTTGAGTGAGTCGGGTAGAAAAACGGGGGAATACCCGCAAATCTTTTCCAGTCGTCGCCGCCGGAACTTCTGAAACTGTTCTCCATATTACGGATATCGTGATTATATTGTGCCTCGGCATAAACGAATCTACCGAACGTACCTTTCTTAAACTCTTCTCTGCAATAAATCGCGGGAGCGCGGTAAAAGCCCGTTTCGCCCATAGAATAAGTAAGTCCCGTTTCCCTGACAAGTCTCGCGATTTACCTGAATTCTTCGAAAGATACGGCGCACGGTACGGAAGAATAAACGTTCTTGCCCGCTTTTAGCGCGTCGATCACCATTTGCCCGTGTTTGAAGCGTTGCGTGAATATTGCCACCGCATTTATATCTTCCGATTTAAGAGCGTATTCGAAACTTTCGCATCTTTCCACGCCGAACCGCATCGCAAAGTCTTCTTCTCTGTCTTTTTTCAGGTCGCAGACGTACACTTTTTCCACGACGGGATGCGCCTTAAATAGCGGTACGAAAAACTGCGAGAATCTTCCGCAACCGACTATGACGATTTTTAGTTTTTCTTTACCCATAGTTACCATCCTTTCCGAAAATTAAAAACGGCTTTAAACGTTATTATTTTCAATTCGGTTACATTTTTATAAGCGCTATTGCGGCTGCCGCGGCAATAACTCCCAAAATCTGCAATTTGCTTAAACGTTCCTTAAATACGATCCGTCCCGAAAACAATCCGAGCGCGATTATAGCGACCGATATTATCGGAAACATAGAAGTCGCCGATTCGTTTCCCGCCATGTATAAAACCAGATAGTTATACGTGCCGTTTGCGATTCCCGCGATACTGCCGCACAGGACGCACCCTTTTGTTTTTACAGGTTCGCTTTCTCTTATGATTTTTCCGTCTTTGATCACGAAACACGCGAACGCGATACTGCCGACGAGCATACCGATACATATAAATTCGTAACGGTACAGCCCGGGATAATACGTTTGGTGTACGGTTTTTATCGTAGCGTGTAACCCGTCGCAAACAATCGTTCCGAGAACGTATATCCACCAGTGATTCTGGAACTTTGCCCTGTTTTTACCGTTGTTATTTTCGCCGTCGGAGTCGATACCTGCGTCGTTTTTTTTATTCCGTGCGTTCATCAGTATTATGGAAACGGCAATAAAAACGAACCCGATTATATCGAGACAGCCTATCTGTTCTTTTAAGAAAACGGCGCCGTACACGCAAGGAATTACGAGCGAAAACGAAACGATTGACGACGTTATTCCGAGCGGTCCTCTTTTCATGGCGTTCAGCCCGCAAAAAGCCGAACCGCAAAAAAGAAACCCGTATATTACGCCGAATATTATCGTCGGAAAATGAAAGTTAAAGCCGCTTAACGCGGCGATAATTCCGAACAGAATAAATGCCGTAAGGGCGCGTAAAAAATTAAAAAGCGATGGATTGCCGTTTATAACGGCGTTTTTTTTGGCAAGTACGGATCTTACGTTCGCACACAAGACCGTAGCCGCGTAAATAGCCCACATAAGTAAAAATCAGTTAATTTCCCGTCTGTTTCTTCAATCAAACGATATTATACGGTAAACGGACGCGTTTTGATATTACGTAACAAACAGAAAAACATAACAAAACAAACATTTTGCTTGTCAAACGGTTCTCGGTATGGTATAGTGAAATCAGGGGAGTATATATGAAATTAGAAGAATTAAATCCGTTTATCCGTTACGCTTCGATGCACCGCGCTTATTACCCTAACAAAGAAAACAGCATTTGCTACGACTGCCGCTTATTTTTTATAGTACGGGGAAGCGGTTTTTTGTTTGCAAACGGTCAGAACTTTAAGGTCGCGGATAATTTGGCGGTTTTTCTTCCGCCGAAAACGCAATACAGATTCGTTTTCGACAACTGCGACGGGGTTGAAATATACGTACTCGATTTTGACTTGACGGATAAGTTTTCTTTTATACCGAAGTCACTCGGTACGGCAACGGAAAGCACGTATAATCCCCGAAACGTACCGCATTACGAATTGCCGCAGGCATTTTCAAATCCCATAATACAGGAAAACGGCGTGTCCGTGCGCAATTACGTATCGGACTGTGCGAGATTGTTTTTACAAAAAGTTGCGTATTACGAACAATACGCTTCCGCATATCTGAAACTTGCGTTGCTTGAACTTTTATGCGGAACGCATAACGGGAAAAGCGGTTATAAACTCATACAGGACATTCAGAATTATATTCGCGACAATTATGCCGACGCCGAATTGAACAACGTCAAAATAGCGGAACGGTTCAATTATCACCCGTACCATATAAACAGGCTGATGAAAATATATACGAAAAGGACCTTGCACGAGTATATTACGGATTATCGCCTGCATATGGCAAAGCACTGTCTTTTGACGACGACGCTGAACGTTACCGCCGTAGCGGAAAAAACGGGATTTTCTTCTTATACGTATTTTATCAAAATATTTCGGGAGCGCATGGGACTGTCTCCGTTGCAATACCGCAAAAGAAACAAAAACGCGGGCTTTTAATTATAGGGTGGTTCATTGTTGTCGGAGACAACGCAAAAATCCCGCTGACCTGTTGGTCAACGGGATATTTTGTTGGCTGCCCCTGACAGACTCGTAAGGAGCAAACGCAAGTTTGCGACGGAATAGCGATTGCTACCGCTTATAGCGGTCAATCGCGTCACTGACGACGTGTTTTTGCACAGCAAAAAGCACTCGTTGGTTCATTGTTGTCGGAGACAACACAAAAATCCCACCGCCTTGCGGCGATGGGATATTTTGCTGGCTGCCCCTGACAGACTCGAACTGACGACACTTCGGTTAACAGCCGAATGCTCTACCGACTGAGCTAAGGGGCAATATTGATATTAAGTCTTATATTCGGGTTTCGTCGTTCAATCGCTACTACATTATATTTTATTTGGCTTTCTATGTCAAACGTTTTTCACCTGTTTTCGCAGTTCCGTTTCATTTTTTTGCGTTATGCGGGGTATTTTCGGTCTCACTGCGACCGAAAATACCCTGCGGTCGCAGAAAAAACCCGTAAAAAGTGCGGAAATAAGGAAAATTTGCGAAATTTTATCAAAACGGTTGACAAACGCCGTAAATTGCGTTATCATAGTTAGGCTTAAAGAAGAAGCGACCCTTCTCGCCGTACCGATATCGTTTGCGTACGGCAACGATAACTTTTAACCGCTGCGGCGGTAGGTTTACTTTTGGGGGTTGCTTTACGGCGACCTTTTTGTTTTACGTTCTTTATTCCGCTATAAGGCGGAAAATATATATGAGAGGTACAAACCCATTAAAAAAGAACATCAAATAAATCAGGATATCCGAGACAGGGAAGTTCGGTTGATAGGCGAAACGGGCGAACAGCTCGGCATTATGTCGGCAAGAGAGGCTTTGGGTATAGCGGAAGAAGCGGGACTCGATCTCGTCAAGATATCTCCAAGCGCCAACCCGCCGGTTTGCAAGGTAATGAACTACGGCAAATACCTGTTCGAGATGAGCAAAAAGGCGAAAGAAGCGAAGAAGAACCAGAAGATAACGGAGATCAAAGAGATATGGCTGTCGATGACGATAGACGTAGGGGATCTCAACGTGAAGGCGAAAGCGGCGCAGAAATTTTTATCGGGCGGGAACAAAGTCAAAGTTTCGATACGTATGCGCGGCAGGCAGATGGCGCACCAGAGTATCGGTATAGACGTCATGCAGCGTTTTTACGAGCTGGTAAAGGAATTCGGGACCATAGAAAAGCAACCGCTGACGGAAGGCAGGAACATCTGGATGATGCTTGCGCCTTTGAAAGCGTAAAATAATTTAACAGACGGAGGGTATTATTATGCCGAAAACGAAAACCAAGAGCGCGGCGAAAAAGAGATTCAGAGTAACCGCAACCGGCAAGATAAAGAGGGCTTGTTCCGGCAAGAACCATATTCTTACCAAGAAAGACAGAAAGAGAAAGAACAATCTGTGCGACGGCGCGTACGTAGACGCATCGCAGCAAAAGACGATGAAGACGCTTATCTACAATAAATAAGGAGAAGGACCATGCGTATTAAAAGAGGCGTAAACGCCGTTAAAAAACGTAGAAAAATATTGAAACTCGCCAAAGGTTACTTCGGCGGCAGAAGCAAGAGATACAGAGTTGCAAGGGAAGCCGTGATGAAAGCCCAGATGTACGCGTACATCGGCAGAAAGGCTAAAAAGCGCGATTTCAGATCCCTTTGGATAGCGAGAATAAACGCCGCTTGCAGACTCAACGGGCTTTCTTACAGTAAGTTTATGTTCGGTTTGAAGAAAGCCGGCATAGACCTTAACCGCAAGGTTTTATCGGAAATAGCCGTTTCCGACGCGGCGGGATTCACCGCGCTTTGCGAAAAAGCCAAAGCAAGTTTATAAAGACAAAAGCCTACTTCGGGTAGGCTTTCTTTGAAGTAAAGTGATAACTTCCAGACAAAATCCGATAGTAAAGCGCGTGCGCGCACTCGCCGACAAAAAATTCAGGGATAAGTTTTCCGAATACGTTGCGGAAGGCGTTAAATCCGTAGAAGAAGCGATTGCCACGGGACAGGATATCGCCCGTATCGTTACGACCGAAAGGTACTCAGGGCGTTTTGAACGTTTCGGTGGAATAACGGAGATTGTTTCGTACGAAGTTTTCCGTTATATAAGCGACGAAGAGAACCCGCAAGGCGTTCTCGCCGTGATAAAAAAACCGAAGCCCGAAATAAAGCCCGTATCCTGCGACTGCCTTTTTCTGGACGGAGTCAGAGATCCGTCCAACGTGGGGGCGATAATCCGCACGGCGGCGGCG
>JAGCZN010000103.1 GCA_017959995.1 Clostridia bacterium | reverse complement strand
TATATTTATAAAGTGTATTTTTATCTCTCTGCCGCTCTCGGTTTCGGCAGACGACATGCCTGCCGAAACGTTGGAAAACAGCAATGAACCCGTAAGCATAACAGAGAATATCACCGTTAAAAGTTTACGCATCCTTTTTTACCTCTTTTAATTTCTGCGTTTTCTTATTGCAAACGCCGCGAGAAGTATGATGCCCGCAATACCGGTTGCGGTAACGCCGCCGAAGCAGCCGCCCTTGGAAGATTCTTGCGGTTCCGTATCGGACGCGGGAGATCCGGAAGATTCGGGTTCTGACGTTACGGGCTCGGAAGAAGGCTGTGCGGTTTTTACTACGAGAACGGTAACTTCCGACGTATCATCTTCGCCGTAATTTACGTAAACGGTCTGTTCGCCTTCGGTATCCTTATCATAACCTATAACGCCGGTAACGGCAACGGTTTCGCCCTTGGCTCCGCTCGCGTAAACTTCGGTTACGGTGAAGTCGTCTGCGGAAATTTCCTCGCCGAGTTCGTATTGAGTCTTTGTCCAGACCACTTCGTAGGACGCGATATAATCGCTTACGGTAACGGCTATCTCGGCGGTATATTCGTCGGCGGTAATCGTTATCGTCTGCTCGCCGAGGACGTCCTTGTCGTAACCGGAAACTTCAAATTCCGTAACGTCGCCGCCCTCGCCGCCTTTGGAAAGGGTGTATTTAACGGTAACGGAAGTCTTGTCGAATTCTTCGCCGTATCTGTATTCCGTCTTTTCGGTGGTCGCGGTTATGCCGTTCACGAAGTCGTTGACCGTAACTTCTACCGTAAAGGTTTCATCTCCGAGAGTGATGGTAACGGTCTGTTCGCCGAGAACGTCCTTGTCGTAACCGGTAACGGTGGCGCCTTCGAGAGAAACCAGTTCGCTTTCGCCGTTTACTTTATTGCGGGTAACGGTAACTTTCGAGAGGTCGAATTCCTCTCCCACGTTGTAATTTTCTTTGGCGTTTACCGCTTCGTATCCGTAATATGCTTCGGGATCGGTGTAAACGGTGAGGTTACCGCCTTTATTTACAACGTAGCAAACGTAATCGTTTTCAAGTATGGCGTCGTTCTTTCTGAAAGTGGAAATAGCGCGCAGAACGGCGTTCTGATTAACTTTGGTCCCCGCGGCGAATTTGATCTTCGTAACGGTGCCGATACTCAACTGCGAAAGGTCTATTCTGTAAGTTTTGCTCAAATCGTCCGTAAAGTAAGCAACGGCGGTGGCGATCGATTCGTCGTTTACGGTAAGACCGGACGCCGTAAGAGAGGCTATGTCGTCTGTTCCCCAAGTGTCGAGAGTAAGGTCAACATACTTATTATCCGTAACAGTCGCGCCCGTAACGTTGGCGAGGAAGGTGAAAGACGGGGTGTTCGTTGTGGAATCAAAGAGGAACTTCCAGTCGCGGTCGAGCACGAACGTTCCGTTCCTGTTCGCGTCGCTGCCGATGGCGGTACCCTCTTTAACGGTAACCACCGCTTTTCCGTCGGTGAGGTCGGCTTTTTGAATCCAGTTGAAATACATTCTCGTGTTATTTATGCTATAATCTGCGTTGCGCATTTCGTCATTGAGCCACAACTCGGTATTGTCGCCCCAGTAACCACCTACGTAAGAAGGCGTTTTACCGTCAACCAAAATGGTCTTTCTCAAACCGTTATCGGCGTTATCGATGCTCCAGTTTGCCTGCCCCGCGCTGTAACCGATATACGCGTCGAACTGCAGAGCGTACTGCCAACCGTTTGCGTTGGCTGCTTTGTAAACGATATTAGCGATACCCGCCGTTCCGTCCGTGGGCGTATATTTGGCGATGACTGAAGTTTCATTTGTTATGGGAGCGGAGAAATTGAACATTTTTCCCTGTTCGTCAGCCCAGTAATCGAACCTTTCGCCGTTTCTCTTTTCCGCAGCGGCGGGAACATCCGCCCACGCTATCTTAACGCCGTCCTCAACTTCTACGGATTTAATAGCGGTACCGTCCTCGTATTTGAAGTTGACCGCGTACTTTACGGTTTCAACGTCTATAACTCCGTAAGAAACGCAGTTAGGACTCGATTTTGACGTATCGAAAGCAAGCGACGTATCCGCAAGTTCGTCCTTTATAACGATATTGTATATACGGATCTTCGACGCAATGTTTATCTGCAAAGCGAGTGCGTAACTATCCGCCGTAAAGATAGGACTGCCCGAATAAGTCAGAACGGTGGTCCATTCCGTAGCGCCCGCGGCTTTAATGTAATATCCTGCGGTAATGGCGTCTGCGGTTTTATCCACTTCGAACCTGACGGTGTTGCCCGCTTTCATGATTTCGGCGAGAGCGGAACTTTGATTATCGTTGCCGGTAGAGGTTATCGCGCTCGTTAAACGACCGTTATTGAAAGTTTGCGGTACGCCTGCGGCGGTTATACTGAACCATATCGCATTTGGCGAAGCGTAAGAATAGTTGTTCGGAAAAACCGTTGCATCGGCGATAACCATGCCGAAATTTGCGCCGCTTAAAGCGGCGTCTTCGTAAACGTCGAATTGCATGCTTAATTTTACTCTGCCGTCAACGGGAGCAACGGCGGTAGTAGGAAGTGACGCTCCACCCTTCGTTTCCCATTGATAAACGTCCGCCTGAAGGGCGTCGACCGGTGTTGAACCGCCGTAAGATATGGCAAGTCCGGTAATCGCAAACGCAAAAATTATTGCGAGAAGCGATAAAAGTTTTAATTTTTTCATGCTTTTTTCCTCCTGAAAAAAATTTTTTTATTTGATAAGCGTAAAGGCACTTCTACCTTTCCCGATATCTTCGTGTTTTATCGTTAAGTCCCCGAAATCGCAGGTTAAACGCATATTTCCGGGATAAGTCACAGTGTAAATATACACGTTTTCTTCTGTTTCTTCCCACTCGACGGAAACGCCCCTGAAACTTCCGCGGGCGCTTTTTACCGTACCGGAGCCATCCAAAAACGGTTTTAATATCACGGCGGAAAGATTCACGTTTTCTTCGGTGATACGAATGCCGAGAACGTATTCGTATAACCATACCGCACACGCGCCGAGCGCGAAGTGATTGAAGGAATTCATAGCCGGATCGTTGAACCCTACGCCGGGCATATATCCGTTCCACCTCTCCCAAACGGTGGTGGCGCCGTTCTTTACCATAAAGCCGAGCGACGGAAAATCCGTGGAAGCCATTATTTTATACGCCTCGTCGGTAAAGCCCGTTTCACATAAAACTTCGGGCAGATACCTCGCGCCGACGAAGCCCGTATCCGGGTTCCCCCTTTTCTCCGCAAGCAGCCGCGAAAGGTTTTCCGCGGTGAATTCGCGATCCGTCAAGCCGAATTTATACGCTACCGCATACGCCGTGAAGGTATCCGAGGTAAGCCTTCCGCCGCACGCGAATTTGTGAGAAAAAGCGGCTTTTATATTCTTTTCAAGGTCCTCGTAATACTCCTTTTTCCCGTT
>JAGCZN010000102.1 GCA_017959995.1 Clostridia bacterium | reverse complement strand
GGTGTCGGTCATGCCGTAAGAGGAAGGACCTGCCGCCATGTTATCGGGGTGAAGCGTTCTGCCCGTACCGCCGCCGGAAGCCACCGAGAAGTATTTGAAGCCGTTTTCGTTGCACCATTTTTTGTAGGTGCCGGCAACGGGGTGCTGGAAGCGGGTGGGGTTTGTGGAGTTGCCCGTTATGGAAACGCCCACTTTTTCAAGTTTCATTATTGCAACGCCTTCGGGAACGTTGTCCGCCCCGTAGCATTTAACGGCGGCGCGCGGTCCGTCGGAATACGCCTTTTCGCTTACTACTTTAACGGTTTCTGTGAACGGATCGAACTCCGTTTCAACGTAGGTGAAGCCGTTTATTCTGGAAATTATCATGGCGGCGTCCTTACCGAGGCCGTTTAGGATAACGCGCAAAGGTTTAATTCTTACCTTGTTGGCGTTGAGGGCTATTTTGATGGCGCCTTCCGCCGCGGCGAACGATTCGTGCCCCGCAAGGAAGCAGAAACATTCGGTTTCTTCACTCAAAAGCATTTTGCCGAGGTTGCCGTGGCCGAGCCCCACTTTTCTGTTTTCGGCAACGGAGCCGGGGATACAGAAGGATTGAAGCCCTTCGCCTATCGCGGCGGCGGCGTCGGCGGCTTTTTTGCAACCTTTTTTTACGGCTATGGCGGCGCCCACGGTGTACGCCCAAACGGCGTTTTCAAAGCAGATAGGCTGGGTTTCGCGCACTATCTTGTCGCAATCTATTCCCTTGGCAAGGGTTATTTCTTTACATTCTTCAACGGATTTGATGCCGTAACCGGAGAGAACGGCGTTTATTTTATCAATACGTCTTTCGTAACTTTCGAATAATGCCATTTTCTTTGCCTCCTTATTCCTTGCGCGGATCTATATACTTATAAGCCCCGTCGAACCTGCCGTAGTGGCCCATAGCCTTTTTATACGCCTCGTTCGGCTCCATTCCCTTTTTCATAAAGTCGGTCATTTTGCCGAGAGAAACGAACTCGTAACCTATTATCTGCATATCCTCGTCAAGTGCAAGGCGGGTAACGTAGCCTTCGGCCATTTCAAGATACCTTGCGCCTTTCAGTTTGGTGCCGTACATAGTGCCCACCTGCGAGCGGAGCCCTTTGCCCAAATCTTCCAGCCCCGCGCCTACGGGCAAGCCGCCTTCGGAAAACGCCGATTGAGTTCTGCCGTAAACTATCTGCAGGAAAAGTTCGCGCATGGCGGTGTTTATGGCGTCGCACACGAGGTCGGTATTCAAGGCTTCGAGAATTGTTTTGCCCGGCAGAATTTCGGCTGCCATGGCGGCGGAATGCGTCATGCCGGAGCAGCCTATGGTCTCGATAAGGGCTTCCTCAATAACGCCGTTTTTAACGTTGAGCGAAAGCTTGCATGCGCCCTGCTGCGGCGCGCACCAGCCCACGCCGTGCGTCATGCCGGAAATATCGGTTATTTCTTTGGCTTGTATCCACTTGCCTTCTTCGGGTATGGGGGCGGGGCCGTGTTTGGGGCCTTTCGCAACGCATACCATTTCTTCAACTTCGCGTGAATATTGCATAGTAATTGAATGTTCCTCCGTTTTGGTTTTTCGCAGAATATTATAACATAAATATAAATCCTTTGCAACTAAATGAAATATCCCGTTACCATTTATTATATTGTATGGCGTTTTACAAGGCGGTAAATTATAATGTTTTTGACGGATAAAAAGTTTTGTCAAGTTTTCAAATATTAAAAACGACAGTAAAGAAAAGGAGCGTTTCATCCCAAACGAAGGAAAGAATCTCCGTGTTTTAGCGGGGATTCTTTTTTTATCGGAATTATAAAGGGCTTAAAAATCCCATTTCGGAATGTATTCTTCGCTTGCGGAGGAAAGTTCCTGAACGAAGTAGTTTTCGATGCCGGCGTCGAGCAGGGCGGAATAGACCTTTTCATACTCGCGGCGGGTTATCCTGCGTTGCAATTCCTTGAAATTTTCTATTTTGCCGAACGGGGTGTACTGACCGAGAAGGGAAAAGTACGCCTCGTTTTTATATTGCGAAAACCACTTTATTATCTCTACCGAATCC
Organism: Clostridia bacterium; assembly: GCA_017959995.1. Classification (GTDB taxonomy): domain Bacteria; phylum Bacillota; class Clostridia; order Christensenellales; family Borkfalkiaceae; genus RGIG3732. The sequence continues at coordinate 3,240 of JAGCZN010000102.1, read as the reverse complement.
GCCGTATTGAGCGGCAGAATAAGGTGGCGCACTATCACGCCGCTTGTCATCATATCCCCGTTAAACCGCGTTTTACGGCACTTTATCATAAAATCTATCGCCTTTGACGCAACCGGAAAGTAGTTTTTTATACCCGAATATCTCTCGGAGACCTTGGGCGAAAAGTACTTCATATCCGGAAGATACACGTCGGTAAACGTGTTTGCTATTTCAAGCGTTTCCTCTTTTTCGTAGCCGTGCGTGTTGTAAACCACGGGTATTTTCGGGCGGTAGAGGGAAAACGCCTCGGCGATCTGCGGAACGAAGTGGGTGGGGTTTACGAGGTTTATATTTTCAGCGCCCATGTCCTCGAGGCGGCGGAAAATTTCCGCAAGTTCCTTTACGGTTATCTCCTTGCCGGTAAGGTTGTTGGAAACGGCGTAATTCTGGCAGAAAACGCATTTCAGGCCGCACCCGCAGAAGAACACCGTGCCCGAACCGCGCTTGCCGGAAACGCACGGTTCTTCAAACGGGTGAAGGTAATACTTGGCAATTTTCGGTTTTTCGCTTGCGCCGCACCTTCCCGCCCGATTTACCCGGTTTACCCCGCATTCGTTGGGGCAGAGGCGGCACGAATCGGTTTTTGAAATACTCATACCGAAATTATAAGCAAATTTTAACGCCAAGTCAATTATAGCGGTAAAGAATTGACAAAATAAGTTATTTTTTATATAATTTATTTTACGGTTATTTTTACTTTATCAGGAGATGAGTATATGAAGAAATTTTTTACGAGCGAAAGCGTTACCGAAGGGCATCCCGATAAGATATGCGACCAGATCTCCGACGCGGTTCTTGACGCGATTATTGAAAAAGATCCTTCCGCCCGCGTTGCCTGCGAGTGTTGCACCACTACGGGGCTGGTTATGATAATGGGCGAGATCACTACCGAAAGTTACGTTGATATACCCGCTATCGCCAAGGAAACCATACGCGAAATAGGTTACGACAACGCCGGTTACGGGTTTGACGCAAACACCTGCGCCGTGATAACCAGCATAAATTCGCAAAGCGCGGATATCGCCCTCGGCGTGGATAATTCGGTTGAACACCGTTCGAGCGGAGACGCTTTCTATAAAACCGGCGCGGGGGACCAAGGGATGATGTTCGGTTACGCCTGCAACGAAACGGAAGAGTATATGCCGCTTGCCTTAACGCTTGCCCACAAGCTTACGAAAAGGCTTGCGGAAGTGAGAAAAACGGGACTTCTTGCCTATCTCAGACCGGACGGAAAGAGCCAGGTAACCGTTGAGTACGACGGAAATACCGTAAAGAGAATCGAGGCGGTGGTGGTTTCCACCCAGCACGCGGAGAGCGTTACCACCGAAAAACTCCGCGCGGATATAAAAAAGTACGTTATAGAGGCGGTTTTGCCCGCTGAGTATCTTGACGGAAACACCAAGTACTTCATCAACCCCACGGGGCGCTTCGAAATAGGCGGCCCGCAGGGAGACAGCGGCCTTACGGGCAGAAAGATTATAGTAGATACCTACGGCGGCAAATGCGCGCACGGCGGAGGGGCGTTCAGCGGTAAGGATCCCACCAAGGTGGACAGAAGCGCCGCTTACATGGCGCGCTATATATGCAAAAATATCGTTGCGGCGGGCCTTGCCGACGAATGCACGCTGGAAGTTGCCTACGCGATAGGCGTTGCCAAGCCCGTTTCGCTGTTTATAAACACAAACGGTACGGGCAGACTTCCCGACGGGGAAATAACCGATATAGTATGGAAAGAATTCGATCTGCGCCCCGCGGCAATTATAAAAACGCTGGATCTTCTTAAACCCGTGTACAAAAAAACCGCGGCTTACGGCCACTTCGGCAGAAACGGCTTTACCTGGGAGAAAACCGACCGCATCGAAGATCTTAAAAAATATTTACGTTAACCCCCTGAATCCTACGTAAAACGCGACATAAGAGGCAACATGGAACATGTGATTTTGATCGTGGCGATACTTGCCGTTCTTGTTATAACGATATTGATAATAACGCTCGTCGTATGGTCGAACAGGGAAAAGCTACGCATAGAGAACGGCAAACTAGTAGAGCGCGCGTTGAGAGATAAGGCGGAATCCTGTCTTTTGAGGGGATGCAGATTGTATGTGAACAAAAAATTTATCAATATTGGTTATATCTTATTGAGCCGTAACGGAATTTTTGTGGCAGATATATACAGGCACAGTGTTTTTTTGAAGATAAAAAAAGAAAACGAGCGGAACGGGAAAGCCGTAGGCGATCTTATAGGGGTGTCGGAGGTCGTGAATTTCGCCGTATGTACGGATATAAAACCGAAAGACGACGAGATCAAGCCGCAGGACGTGGCGGAAATAATCGCCCGCGGAGATAATATTTTTGAAATTACTTGTTTGGAAAAATTCAAAAGCGTTATTGAAGAAAACGCAAAAGAGGCTAATTATCTCTTGCAAGTACAAAGAGAGATCAACAGTCGATATTTTGAAAACAAAAAGGGACGAGATGGTGAAAAGAGAGTAGAATATTATTTGCGGAGGCTTTTTGCCGGCGGAAGATATTTCTTGATGAACGATGTTATTCTTTCGGGCAAATTCAGCAAACAGATAGACCATATTTTAATAAACGGTTACGGGATATTCGTTATAGAAACGAAAAATTGGAGCGGTCAAATTTACGGTAGCGCAACGGCGGAAGAATGGACGAGGTATTTTTATAACGGTTCGTCGAGAACGCATTATAACCCCGTAAAACAAAACGAAAAGCATTGCGCCGCTATACGTAGAATAGTCGGTGAAGTCCCTCCGGTTTATTCGGTGGTGATAGTTCTTGGAGCGAATTCCGTAAACGTGAGCGCCGATAACGTCTTTTCGGATTTTAGACAATTAAATATGTTTTTCCGATCTCTCGGCAATCCGTGCTTGACAGAAAAAGAAGCCGAAAATTATTGTAATTTGATTCAGAAAAACATAGAGAAAGACAACGTCAGCGATCTCGAACACGTGGCGGCGATTATAAGACGGAACGAGCGGGTTGAAAATGGGCTTTGCCCTCTATGCGCTGGCAAACTCGTCGTAAAAGAGGGCAGATACGGCAGATTTTACGGCTGTTCAAATTACCCGCGGTGTAATTATAAAAAGAATATCAAGGACGACGTTTCGAGTTGACGATGAGTAATCTGAAGGAAAAACTTCTCGGCGCGTGGAAGGCTGTAAAAAAAGAATATACCCG
>JAGCZN010000101.1 GCA_017959995.1 Clostridia bacterium | reverse complement strand
GCGTGGGGCGCAACGCCTGAAAAGCGGTGGAAAATGCTATAACGCTTGAAGAAGTGGCAAAAATGGCGTTCATAACCGGGCAGATAAATGCCGATACTCCGGAAGTAGAGCAATATTTATTGGATAAACATTATTTCCGCAAGCACGGAAAGAACGCGTATTACGGACAAAAAGAGGACAAATAATGAAAACGTTGTATTTTATTACGGGAAGCCAGGATCTTTACGGAGAAGACACTCTGCGACAGGTAGCCGTCGACTCAAAGGAGATGGCGGGATTTCTGAATGAAAATCTGAAAGGAGCATCGGTTTTGTGGCAACCTACCGTTCGTAGCGGCGAGGAGGCGGAAGACCTTTTAGTGCGGGCTTCTTCAGATAAAAATTGCATAGGAGTGATCGTTTGGATGCATACCTTCTCCCCCGCAAAAATGTGGATAAAAGGTCTGCAAAAACTTTGCAAGCCGTTACTGCATCTGCATACGCAATTTAACCGCGCTTTGCCGTACAAAACGATAGATATGGATTTTATGAACTTGAATCAGTCGGCGCACGGGGACAGGGAATTCGGTTTTATCTGCACACGGCTTGGCTTGCCTCGTGAAGTGGTGGCAGGGTATTACAAAAACGAAAGCGTAAAAAAACGCATAAACCGTTTTGCCGACGTTGCACGGGCGATTGATTACTCGCATAATCTCCGCGTGGCGATGTTCGGCAATAATATGCGTGACGTAGCCGTGACCGACGGCGACAGAGTGGAGAGCGAGATTCGCTACGGTTGGAACGTAAATTATTACGGAATAGGAGAACTTGTCGAACTCGCAAACGGCGTTACCGAAGAAGAAATTTCCGCTAAACTATCCGAATATCACGAAAAATACGAAATGAACACGGATTGCTCGGAATCCGTAGAAGAACAGGCAAAGTACGAAGTGGCGCTGGATAAATTCATCGCCGCGGAAAGAATCGGCGCTTTTACCGATACGTTTCAGGATCTGTACGGATTGAAACAACTTCCCGGAATAGCGGTTCAGAATATTATGGCCAAAGGAATCGGATTCGGTCCGGAAGGAGATTATAAAACGAGTGCTCTTATGGCGGTGCTTTGCAAAATGGCAGAGGGCAGAAACGGAGCAACGGCGTTTTTAGAAGATTACACTTACGATCTGACGGAAGGCGAGGAGTTGGAACTTGCGTCGCACATGTTGGAGGTAAGCCCCGTGTTTGCGGCAGATAAGCCGAAAATAGAGGTTCACCACCTCGGCATAGGCGGAAAAGAACCGCCTGCGCGCCTTGTGTTTGACGGTATAGCAGGTAAAGGTATAGCCGTATCCATGGTAGATATGGGCACGCATTTCCGGCTGATATGCGCTGATATAGAACTTATAAAACAGCCGAAAGAAATGCCGAAACTTCCCGTTGCGCGCGTCATGTGGAAGATTTTGCCCGATTTTGCAAGCGGTACGGAACAGTGGATCTACGCGGGCGGCGCGCACCACGCCGTTATTTCCACCGCGCTTGACGTTGAAGATATCCGCCTTTATGCGAAGCTTACCGATACGGAACTTGTCTGCATCGGATTCTGATATGAAACAAGTACGAAGTTGAACACGTAAAGCGATCAATTAAAAGAATCGTTTACAGGTTAAATCAAGCCTGATAGGCAAAGTGTGGAAGTTAAGCCTTTCGGTGGCGGTGAAGCCAAGAAGCCTAGTAAAAAGGAGGATGTACTTAAAACCGAAAAACAGTATAAAACGACGGATAAAAGACAATAATTCACCCGACGGGTTTCCCGGAAGTCCTTTATATACATATAATGTAACGGGGGCTGAACGGTTATCCTTTAACGCATCAACAGGGGTAATTTAGCATGATTAAAAGAGGTGAATTATATTACGCCGATCTTAGCCCCGTCGTCGGCAGCGAGCAGGGCGGAATCCGTCCGGTACTCGTGGTCCAGAACGACGTTGGCAACAAGTACAGCCCGACCGTGATCGCCGCCGCGGTAACCAGCAGGATAAATAAAGCGCGTTTGCCTACGCATATAGAACTGGAAGCCGAAAATTTCGGGCTGTCCAAAGATTCCGTCGTATTGCTCGAACAGATACGAACGCTCGATAAGCGTCGGCTCAAGGAAAAAATTGGGATGCTACCCGACGCAACGATGAACAAAGTAAACGTCGCGCTGCTGATAAGTCTTGGCTTCGGCGGCGATACCGAGCGCGAGAACTTAAACTGAACAGTGCCCTGTTTCTCACAAAAACAGGGCATTTCGCGTTTTTTACGGTTTTTCCGTAATACGTTTATAGGACGGTTAAGGCGTTTTAGGTGCTTCGGTTTATAAGGTTTTCAATCGTTTTGCCCGAAAAATACTTGCAATATGTAATAAAGATGTTATAATATAAATAAAAACTATAACAGAGGTTATACTTCAGTGAACGGTCTGCTGTTCCTCATACCCGATTATATCGATCAATCCCATAACTTCATAGAAATTTTCGGGTTTCAGATTTATTATTACGCAATTGCCATAACGTTCGGAATGCTCGCTTGCGTTTTTGCGGTCATACCGCTGTTTAAGCGCCGCGGAATGAAAACGGATTTTCTTCTCGATCTGATGATAGGCATCATACCTTGCTCCATAATCTGCGCAAGGCTGTGGTACGTGCTTTTCGATATTAAAAATTTCCATTCTTTTAAGGAAGTTATCGATATCCGCAGCGGCGGAATGGCCATTTACGGGGGCGTGGCCGGCGGCGCGCTGGGCATAGTTATAGTATGCCTTATAGAAAAAAAGCCCATAACGAAAATTTTCGATTTCGGCGCGGTAATGCTTCCGCTCGGTCAGGCGATAGGCAGGTGGGGCAATTATTTCAATCAGGAAGTTTACGGTGCGGTCGATCCTCGCTCGATAGGTTTCCCGGTAAGCGTATACATTCAGGAAGCCGGCGAATACCACTACGCGCTGTTCTTTTGGGAATCGGTAGCTAATATTGTACTTTTCGCGCTTTTATATTGGTTTTTGTTCAAGTATAAAGGCAAGCGCAACGGCTACGCCACGTCGTTTTACTTTATGGGTTACGGCGTTATAAGAGCGGTAATGG
>JAGCZN010000100.1 GCA_017959995.1 Clostridia bacterium | reverse complement strand
CAAAAAACATAAAGATAGAAAACGTTAATATAGTTCACGCCGGATCTATGGGTTTAATTGCTCAGCTCAGCGAAAACATCAGTATTACCGGGCTTAACGTGCGTTTGTTTGAAGGATTGAGTTGCGGACTCGTCAGCACGAATTGCGACGCCACGCATTTCGTGAATTGCCGCGGATTGATACGTATAAATAAGTCCGTGTTTAACAATATGATGGACGATGGGGTAAATATCCACGGAGTATATACGGAAGCGGTCAGAACGGAGGGGAATTGCGTATGGCTCAAGATAATGCATTTTCAGCAATACGGGATAAATTTTTATGCCGAAAACGATATTATAGCCGTACATGAACGAAGTACCGTTGCCACGAGAGGAGTTTATACCGTAGCAAAGAGCGAACTTACTGCGCCCGATATAATAAAGGTAACTTTCAAGGAGCTTCCTCAAATAGAAGCGGGTGATTTTGTTGACAACGTAAGTATGCATCCGGACGTTATTATCGAAAACACCGAAACGGGATTTAACAGACCGCGCGGCTTTCTTCTTACAACAAACGGTAACGTAATAATAAGGAACAACGTTTTCAACAGTTGTTCTTACGGAATACATATCGCGGGAGATATGACGTATTGGTTTGAGAGCACCGGCACTAAAAACGTTCTTATCGAAGATAATATTTTCAGAAATAATTGCGTTCAATTCGGGGATTACAGTATAGCCATTACTCCCGAGTATGAAGAGACGACGAAAGAAGAATACTTTCACGAGAATATAAAAATAAGAAACAACAAATTCTACAGTTTCGTTCCCGGCGCGGTTTATGCAAAAGGGGTAGACGGGCTTGAAATAACCGGAAATTTACTGGAAAAATCGTATGATTATTACAGAAAATCTTCCGCTCCCGCTGTTGAAACAATAAATTGCAGAAATGTAATTATTGATAAAAATATCTTTTAAAGGAGAAAAAAAGATGAAAAAGAAATTGTTGGCAACATTACTTATCTTGTTTGTTTCCAGTCTGGCAATTTCGTTTTCGGTATTTGCGGCGTCAGCCGATGAAACTTATACCGATACGATCAACGAGTATTACCAGCCGAATGAGTTTACCGGCATTTGGGAACAGTCTGTCGATGATACCGTGGCGGGTAGCGTTCTCAAAGTAAAAACGCCTGCGGCAAATATCGGCAACGGCGCCATCGTAAGTACTAATTTCGGCAAATTGGCTGCGGCGGATTACGAATTGAATTTTGAAATGAAAGTTCCGCAGGCGGGCGATCAGGGCGCCGGATATTTCTATTCTTGCGGCAATCCCATAACGCACCCCGGAATCGGCTTGAATTTTATAACTTTCAGAGCGGCTATAACCGTAACGAAACTTTCGGGTGAAACGTCTCCTTGGAACGTGGGCGCATATCTTGACGGAAAAGCTCCTACGCCCGGAAGTTGGATCAAGGTTTCCGTAACGGTTGACGACGGAACTATGAAAGTAAACGCCAAAAACGACGCGGACGAATCGATAATTGCGGAAATAGTTATAAATAACGTGACGTACGACGAATCTTTCACGCAGGGCTTTTTGGTAAACGATTGCACGAATACGGATAATACCGGTTTCAGAAATATTTCTTATTCGGCCGGAGAAAAAACTTTCACGTCTTATCCGTTCGATCCCGATTACGTAGAACCTCAGGCTGAAGTTGAAGAACAATTCGTTCCGGTTCTCGATAACAACATTCTCACAATGTCCGGTTTCGGCTCCTGGGAGCAAACGTCAAAAGAATTAAAAGCTCTCGTAGGTAATCCCAGTCTCGGAAACAGAGCGCTTATTTACAGCAACTTCGGCGGCGAGTATACCGAAGATTTCGAGATCTCGTTTGAAACCACCGTTCCCGTTGACGCAAACGAAACGGATAACGGTATGTACTTCCGCGCGCCAGACCTTATTGAAGGTTTTTACAGCGGCGTTCTTATAAGAGTAAGTTATAAAACGCTTCAGATAGTATACTCCACCGAACCCGACGAAACGGGGAACTCTCTCAGAGTGGCTCAACACGCCTTTACCGAAAATTCCGTTACGACCGGTTCTTATATACGCGTTAAGGTAATTTCCGACGGTACTACCGTAACTGCCGACGCCACGCAGCCCGGAAGCGAAGAAAGTATTCTTGCCGAAGGGGCTATAACTATCGAAACTACTTGCCCGTATACTATCGAAGGCAAGGAAACTTACGCCGGTTTCTACGCGGATAAGGCATTCCCCGCCAAGTTCAAAAACATAGTTATGACGGGTGACGGCCCCGCAGCCGACTTCACTGCGTATCCCTTCGGAAAAACCGTAGCGGACACCTATAAGATTTCCGCGCCGGGAGCGGTGAATTTAGAAGGTACGAAAGCCGCGGAAGACGGCGTTGTATTAAGCGACGAAAACAGGGAAAATCTGAACGTCGATATGAACAGAGGTTATAACGACGTAGAACTTATAGGATTATTCACCAGAGTATTCTACTTCTATTACGACGGAACCGTAAAAACCGTAAACGTTACGACCACCTCGGGCGGAGCTTTACCCGAAGGTTACAGCATGAAGATTTACAACGGCGCTTATCTGCTGTTGTTCGACGGACGTACGAACGCGGGAAGAGACGGACTCAAAGTGGTAGTTTACGATGAAACCGGATACGTTGTATTTATGGAAGACTTCGTATTCCATACGATTAAACTCAAAGCCGAAATAAGCGGCGTAACTGCCGTTGCGAGAGAATACGACGGAACGAGATCGGTTGACCTTACCGGCGGCACTCTGTCGGGAATACTTGAAGGCGATAGTGAGGAAGTGTCGTTCGACCTCGGTCTCGGAATGATGGAGAGCAGCGACATAGGTGAAGATAAACCCGTATCTACGTCAATTGCGTTAACCGGAAACAAAAGCGGCAACTATTATATTTTACAACCCGAAGGCATAACCGCGGATATTACCAAAGGTACGCAGGAAGCCCCGTATCCGCCCGAACTTGAAAGTAAAACTTCAACCAGCGTTACTCTTATTGCCGATGAAGTTTACGAATACAGCAAGGACGGTGAGAACTGGCAGACTTCCAACGTATTCGAAGGTTTGAACGCCGATACCGAGTATACCTTCTATTGCAGGATTATGGAAGATGAAAATCAGAACGCTTCTCCTGCTTCAGAAGGCTTGAAAGTCAGAACCGACGCGGACGGCAGTACTTCCGGAAAAGATAACGGCAACGATTCCGGTAAAGGTTGCTT
>JAGCZN010000099.1 GCA_017959995.1 Clostridia bacterium | reverse complement strand
CGCCGGCGGGGCGGATAAACTTCTCGGTAACGGCGATATGATATTCAAAACGTCCAACTCGGCGCAATTAAAGCGTATTCAGGGCGCGTACGTTTCAAAGTCGGAGATGATAAGCGTTCTTACGTATATAAAAGAAAATAACGCCGCGTTTTACGACGAAAGCGCCAAAAAGTATCTTGACGCGAAAAAAGCAAGCACCCAGAACGGCGGAGCGGCGGCGTCAATATCGTTCGGCGATAACGTTGATAACGAAAACGATCCCGATACGTTCAACAATATTCCCATAAGGAATTTAAGGGCGCTTCGCGTCGTTATAGAAAAGAGACAGGCGTCCATTTCGCTTTTGCAAAGATCGCTCAGTATAGGTTATTCCACCGCGGGAAGAATTATCGACTGGATGGAAAAAATGAAATATATTTCCCCGTTTGAAGGGGCGAAAGCGAGAGAAGTTCTGATCACTATGGACGAATTTGAAAATTTATACGGAGAAGCGGATCTCGACTGACGCAAGGTAAAGAATTTTGACGCAATTAAAAGATAAAAAGGTCGCCGTGATCTCGCTCGGCTGCGATAAAAACCGCGTTGACACCGAATATATGCTCGGCAATATCAAAGGGTTCGCGTCGCTTACCGACGATCCAGCCGACGCTGAAATAATAATAGTGAACACCTGCGCTTTTTTAGAGGCTTCAAGGAAGGAATCGGTAGATACGGTTCTTGAATTCAACGAATACAGAAAATTCGGCAAACTTGAAAAACTTGTGGTAACGGGGTGTCTTCCGCAAAAATTTACAGCCGAAATATTCGACGATTTTACCGAGGCCGACGTTTTTCTGGGCTTCAGCGATTACGATCTTCTCGAGGACGCGTTGAACGAAGCGTATACCGGTAAACGCGTGAATTACGTAGGCAGAAAGAAAAGGGTGGAAAACAGGAATAGGGTTGTTTCAACGCCTTTGCACTACGCTTATCTTAAAATTGCCGACGGTTGTAACACTCACTGCACTTATTGCCTTATACCGTCCATTCGCGGAAAATACGTTTCGGAACCGATCGAAAAACTTTTAAGCGAAGCGGAAAGTCTCGGCGATATTTCGGAACTCATTCTCGTAGCGCAGGATATAACGAGATACGGAACGGACTTGTACGGAAAAGCCGAACTACCGGCTCTTATAAACGAGCTTTCCGCTCTCGAAAACGTAAAGGGAATACGCCTTCTGTACTGTTATCCCGATATGATCGACGACGGACTTATTTCGGTTATCAAAAACAACCCGAAAGTGATAAAATACGTAGATATTCCCCTGCAACATGCGGACGACCGTATTCTTAAACTTATGAACAGACCGGGTAGCGGTTCGGAATATCTTGCGCTTATAAACAAACTTAAAACGGAGATTCCCGATATAGCCGTCCGCTCTACTTTCATAACGGGTTTTCCCGGAGAAGACGAAACGGCTTTTGAAAACCTGAAAAGTTTTATAAAAAAAGCAAAACTTTTCAACGCGGGCTTCTTTGCGTACTCGCGGGAAGAGGGAACGCCCGCGTATAAAATGAAAGACCAGGTTCCCGCTTCGGTAAAGAAAAAAAGGCTTAAGGAATTATACGGTCTGCAGAAGGATATATCGGCAAAGAATCTTTCGGTTTACGTGGGAAAAACGGTAAACGTAACTTTCGACGAAATCGATTACGAGCGTGAAGTTTTCGTCGGCCGCGCGTATTTCAGCGCGCCGGATATAGACGGTAAAGTTTATTTTACGTCCGATAGAACCGTAAATCAGGGAGAGGTTTATAAAGTAAAAATCAAAAGTACGGACGCTTACGATCTGTACGGGAGTGTTATAGATTAAAATGAATTTACCTAACAAACTTACCGTATTACGGTTGATTTTAATACCGGTATTCGCCGTTTTATTCTTCGTTAAGGCAATACCTTACAATTACGTATTCGCGCTTGCCGTGTTTTGTGCCGCCGCGTTTACAGATTTTCTTGACGGATACTTCGCAAGAAAATTGAATCTCGTTACAAATCTCGGAAAATTTCTCGATCCGATAGCGGACAAGCTTCTCGTTTCAACCGCACTTATATTTTTATTGACGGTTCCCGCCGTAATGCCCACGGTTATAGGTTCGGTGTGTGTGAGCGTTATTATAGCGAGAGAATTGATGATAAGCGCGTTCAGGCAGATAGCCGCCGCCGGGAACGTTATAATGGCCGCCGACATGACGGGTAAAATCAAAACGGTATTTCAGGATTTTGCCATAATAGTAATGTTGCTCTGTTGCCAGTTTATCTCAACAGAAGTTTACGGAATTTTCTTTTGGGCGGGAATGGCGCTTTTAGTTGCGGCCACCGTATTATCGATCGTATCGGCCGTTAATTATATTGTAAAAAATCGTTCCGTCCTTAAAAACTGACAGATATAAACGGGAGCAAAACGTTTTATGGATTATACGTTTTTTGACCTTAAAGATAATTTTTCCGCGCCGGGCGGAACGGTTGAAGAACTTGCGGAACGGCTTAACCGTATATTAAAGGAAAAACGTATGTTTATTTCCGCAAGCGAATCTTTCACTGCGGGAAGAATATCGTCGGCTATCGTTTCGGTGCCGGGCGCAAGCGCCGTTTTTCACGAAGGAATAGTTTCTTACAGCAACGCGTCGAAAGAGAAACGGCTTGGCGTAAAAAAACGAACGCTTAAAAATTTCGGCGCGGTAAGCGCGGAGTGCTGCGCGGAAATGGCGTCGGGACTTATTGCTTCGGGTGGATGCGATATAGCTATATCGTCAACGGGAATTGCCGGTCCGTCGAACGACGGAACGGATAAACCTGTAGGGCTTTGTTATCTCGGCATAGCAACTAGATCCTACGTAAAAATCTACGGATACAAACTCAACGGCACGAGAGAAGAAATAACGGAAACCGCCGTAAGGCTTGCGCTTTCAAACGCCGTTTCCGAAATTGAATAAAATTAAAAAAGAAGGAAATATAATTATGGACGACAAACAGAAAGCATTGGAGCAGGTATTGGCACAAATCGAAAAACAGTACGGTAAAGGCGCTATAATGAAACTCGGCGATTCGGTGGCGGATCTCACCGTTGAAGTTATCCCCACGGGCTGTATAACGCTTGATCTTGCGTTGGGTATAGGCGGTATGCCGCGCGGCAGAATAATAGAGATATACGGGCCGGAATCTTCAGGTAAAACTACCGTGGCCCTTCACGTTATTGCCGAAACCCAGAAGCGCGGCGGCGTTGCCGCTTTTATCGACGCGGAGCACGCGCTCGATCCCGTTTACGCGGCAAAACTCGGCGTTCAACTCGATAATCTTTACATTTCGCAACCCGATACGGGCGAGCAGGCGCTTGATATAACCGATTCGCTCGTCAGAAGCAGCGCGGTTGACGTTATAGTTATAGACTCGGTTGCGGCTCTTACTCCTAAAGCGGAAATCGAAGGCGATATGGGCGATACGCACGTAGGTCTTCAGGCTAGGCTTATGTCACAGGCGCTCAGAAAACTTGCGGGTATAACCAATAAATCCAAAACCTGCGTAATATTCATCAATCAGTTGAGAGAAAAAGTGGGCGTGATGTTCGGAAGCCCCGAAACTACCCCCGGAGGAAAGGCGCTTAAATTCTATTCGAGCATCCGTATCGACGTGCGCAAAGCCGATACGTTAAAGGACGGTAACGGAATGTACGGCAACAGAACAAAAGCCAAAATAGTTAAAAATAAACTTGCTCCGCCGTTCAAAACCGCTGAATTCGATATTATTTACGGCGAAGGCATATCCGCAACGGGTTGCCTTGTAGATCTCGGAGTGGAGTTCGATATAATAGAAAAGAGCGGTTCCTGGTTCAGTTACAACGGCGAAAAAGTAGCGCAAGGCAGAGAAAAAATGAAAGAATTCCTTGCAGGTAAGCCGGAAATCATGGAGGAGATCGATGCCAGGATAAGAGAAAAAGTTTTCGCCGGCAAGGAGCCGAATGAAGACGGAGAAGTTATGTAAAAAAACAATTCGTTCATAACCGTAGGCGCCCGCATTTTTGCGGGCGGTTTGAATTGTTTGCAGAAATTAACGATTATAGCAGATATTATG
>JAGCZN010000098.1 GCA_017959995.1 Clostridia bacterium | reverse complement strand
GCGCAATAAACCGAAGCCCTCTTTACAAGAAAAAAATTCTTACTCACGTTGCTTAAAAGCACCCTTTTTCGCGCATTATCGCGCAATCAATCTTTTAATAAGGCGTCCACGCCACGCCCGAACGCAAAAAGTCTTTTTGCGTTTTCATCAGCCGTTCCACGCGTAAAAAGGTAGGCTTTTACGAGCGGTTCAGTTCCCGACGGACGGATTATTACCTTCGCGCCCGTTTCCGTAACGAACGACAAAACGTTCGATTTCGGAAGTCCGGTATTATCATAAAGGTAATCCGTTACCGAAACGATTCTTTCCCCGCCAATTCTTTCGGGCGCGTTGCATCTTAAACGGTCGATAAGGTTTTTCATCTTTTCCGCGCCGGAAGCCCCGGGATAGGAATAAGCGGTCAATTTGCTCTCAAAAAGGCCGTATTTCTCATCTAATCCGCGCAGAACATCGACAAGAGTTTTACCGCGCTCTTTGTAATAAGACGCCATTTCGCACACGACGGCGGAAGCGCTTACGGCATCTTTATCGCGCACGCAGGGATTTACGAGATAGCCGTAACTTTCTTCAAGCCCCAGAACGAAATCGGAAAGCCTGTTTTCCTTTTCGAGTTTACCTACGGTTTCGCCTATGTATTTGAAGCCGGTAAGTACCTCAACCGTTTCCGCTCCGTATTCGTTGCATATTTCTTTTATCATGTCGGTTGTGACAATCGTTTTGCAAACGACCGGCCTTTCGGGCATTTTACCGTTTTCTTTAAGTTGAGACAATACGTAATCGCATAAAAGCGTGCCCGTTTCGTTACCGGATAAAAGAACATAACCGCCTTCCGTTCTGACGGCAACGCCTATTCTGTCCGCATCGGGATCGGTGGCAACGAGTATGTCGCTGTCAGTTTTCGAAGCCGTTTCGACGCCGAGTTTCAACGCCTCGGATTTTTCAGGGTTAGGATAAGGGCAGGTGGGGAAATTACCGTCGGCAGACATCTGGCTTTCAACGAGGCGTAAAGAAACCGCTCCCCGCTCCCTTAAAAGTTTGGGAATTATCCTTCTGCCCGTACCGTGAAGCGGCGTGTAAGTTACGGAAACGTTGCCTATTTCTCGCGTTAAACGCGATTTTATGCTTTTGAGATACCCCTCTTCAACGTTTTCTTCAACGTATCGTATACTTCCGTCCAATAAAAATGCGTCAAAGTTTTCTCCGCCGTTTCCGAAGTATCCGCACGCCGATATTTCCGCGGCTATTTCGCCGGCAACGGTATCGGTGATCTGGCAGCCGTCGGCCCCGTAAACCTTGTATCCGTTGTATTCGGCGGGATTGTGACTTGCCGTTATCATAACGCCCATTCCGCAACTTTCGCTTCTCACGGCGTACGAGAGAAACGGCGTAGGCATAAGTTCATGCGTAATAAGAGCCATTATTCCGTGGGACGCAAAAACCGATGCCGCCGTTCGGGCAAACAGATCGGAATTTATGCGGCTGTCGTAAGAAACGGCAACTTTAGGTGTAAGTCCCTTTTTTCGCATATAAACGGCTATTCCTGCGGTTATTTTAGACACGGTGTAAACGTTAAGACAGGCCGTACCTACGCCTAAAATCCCTCTGAGCCCGCCCGTTCCGACAGAAAGCTCTCTGTAAAAACGTTCCTTTATATCGTAAGCGTTAAGACTAAAAAGTTCGTATTTAAGTTTTTCGTCCGTTAAGTTTTTCTTCCACTCTTCGTAGCGGAACAGATATTCATCGTTTCTCATTTTAATACTGTTTTTCGCGCATTATCCGAATAAAATGCGCTCTTTTGCAATAACCGCTTCCCTTACTTTCGCGCCCCAGATTGCGTATCCGCAAAGAGACATATGCAGCCCGTCGGTCAGAAAGTAGGCAGAATTGGGTTTGCCGCTCTCTTTAATAAGTCCCTCGCCGGCGTCCACGAGAACTAGCCAATCCTTTCCCTCGGCGTAATCGCGGACTATTCCGTTTGCAATCGCTATTTCTTCCTTCTGCCCCACCCTGTCACTTTGGTAAACGAGAGGAATATCGTTTATCAATATAAAATAAACGGTGGCTTCGGGAAGATGCGAGCGTATATCGTCAAATAAAAGCGTGAGTGCTTCGCCCGTCTGCGCGCCGGTTTTACCGGCGTTTACTATATTGTTAACGCCTACGTAAAGTACCACCGCGCGCGGATCGAACGGATAGATTAGCCTTTGCGCAAGGCTTTCGGTCCACTGTTCGGCAACCGTTCCGCCTATGCCTACATTCACCGTGGAAAGAGGCGCCATATCCTCTTTTGAAGTCGCCCAGTTTTCCATAGACGACGAGCCCGCCATTACTACGCCTTTTCTTTTAAGCGCGGACGTTTGCTCGTATTTTTCGGCTTTCGTTTCGTAATTCGACGCAACTGCAAGCGATTCGGTTATATCCGTTACGGTTATTTCAAGACGCTGATTTCCGTTGTATTCGTATTCAACGGCGATTTTACCCGCGTTGTACGTGGCGGAAAATATCGTTGCGGAAGGATTTACGGCATAGCCGAGCATCGTTTTAACGTCGCTCGCTTCGGAAAGAAGCCTTATCGCAAGCGCGGTAAGTTTTACGTTTCCGTTTTCAACGGATTGGTTGCATACGCTGTAAACTTCGATTCCGTTCACGTTCGCGTCGGTTTTTTCGGTAAATTCGATTTCGGGTTCGGTAAAATCGTCGGTTTCGGCGGAAGCGGCCGACCTTCTCCACCTGGCGTAAAGCGTAAGGTTAAAGTTCACCGCGGAGTTGAAATCGTATTCGTCGTAACCGTTTTTAACAGTGGTCCACCCGTCAAAATCGTAGCCGGAAAGACTCGGTTCAGACGAAGGTCTTTCTGCTTTTTCGCCCGCTTTCACTTCGGACGACGCAAACATAACGTTCTCCCCTTCGGCGGTAAAGCCCGACGATAAAACGACGTTCTCTCCCGATCTGTTGGTCATAAATCTTACTTTGTAATACAAATCGCTTGCGACGGTTTCCTTTTCCTTTTTACACGCGCAGAAGGAAAAAACCATTGCCGAAACGAGAATGATAGCCGTTAAACGTTTCATAATTTACCCTCCGTAAAAACCGCTTTGCAAAATTCCGAAAAATCCGCCGTGGCAACGCACACGTATTTATCGGCGGCGCCGTAGTACACGAACACGGTTCCGTCTTTAACGCATATACCGGTGGGAAAAACGCAACCGTTGTAGTAGCCTTCCGTTTCGAAAGGAAATTCCGGTTCCATAATAAAATCTTTGGTTCTTGCAAGGATTTTTTCGGGATCGTTCCTATCCAGAACGACCGCGCCGACACGGTAGCCACCGTCTTTTACGGCAACGCCGTGATATATCATAAGCCAACCGTAATCGCATAAAACGGGCGGAGTTGAGCCGCCTATCTTGGCGTTTTCCCACCATTGCTCGCCTTTCATAAGAAGCTTCGGCGCGCCCCATTCCATAAGATCTTCGGAATACGATATCCATATTGCGGGTTTTTCGTTTTCGTAGCCTTCGCCGCACATTTCCATCGGGCGGGAGATTCTTACGAATTTACCGTTCACCTTATCGGGAAAGACGTATACGTCACGGTCGTCGAAGCGGCTGTCGCTTATTCTTCCGAGTTTCTTCCACTCTCTGAGATCACGGCTTACGGCGAGATGCGTTACGCTGTTGTTGTATATGAGAAATTTAGGCCCGTATTCGGGTTGAAAGCCGAAATACTCTTTATCCTCACGCCAATACTGCCCGGGCGCGAAAGTTCTTGAAGCGTAAGTGAGATAATAATAACTTCCCATTCTGACAAGCCTCGGATCCTCCACGCAACCGCCGTCGGCTCCGTTTATATCCGGAGAAAGAACAGGGGTAGACGAAACGCGCTCAAAGTTGAACCCGTCGCGGCTTTCGGCAAGACCGAGATAGATATAATGTTGTTTATCGTTCCCCGCTGCGCGGTAAAGCATTCTGAAAAGACCGCTTTGTTCATCGTAAATCACGGCGGGGTTGAGAACGCAAAGTCCTTCCCACGAGTTTCCCTTCGGTTTAAGTATC
Source organism: Clostridia bacterium (assembly GCA_017959995.1). Taxonomy (GTDB): domain Bacteria; phylum Bacillota; class Clostridia; order Christensenellales; family Borkfalkiaceae; genus RGIG3732. Next base: position 12,646 of record JAGCZN010000098.1, on the reverse strand, counting down.
GGGTTGCCTTCGTATTTTTTTAATTTGATCATTCTTCCCCTCCCGTTTCGGTAACGGTAAACGTTTTGTAACCGACGTTTCCGTCGAACGCTAAATCATCGAAATACACGTAGGATATTTCACCGTCGGCGCCGTTCGTGACGCCGATAGTCATTTCGGTTATTTCCGGCACCACGGTTTTGCTGAGCACTACGCTGCCCGTTCCTTCTACTTTTTCGAAATTATCGAAACCTATAACGTATTCGCACCACTCGTCGGAAACGTTGCTCAAAGTAACCCTGTATTTATAGGTGCTACCCGCGTGTACGAAAAATATATTTATATAAACGGTGGCCTTACCGTCGCCCTTCAGCTTGAAACGAACGGCTTTCGCGCTTACGCTCGCGTCGAAATCGAGTTCTCTCGCGTAACTTACCGAAGGAGAATTGCCTTTGTAACCGAGTTTAAGGCTCTGCCCGTTGCCGCTTGCGGTATCTTCGGACAAAGCGAGTGAAGAATAATCGTCGGTTCCGGCTATCACGTAGGGAAGCGTTGCGGCGGTAAGAGAATCAAAGTCGTCCACCGGACACATATTCGGATCGTTTTCGTCGGGCATGAGTTTTTCGCCCACGTCGCCCGAAGACGATTCGTCGGCGCTCGTAAGCATTATATTATCGAAATATACCGCGTTTGACGGGGTATACGCAGGATAAGGCACCGCCTGCCCGCTGAGATAACTTCCGTAATAATAGTATTGCAGACCGAACGCAACGCCCGCTACGTTTTCGGAAGCCAAAGGAAGCGATTCCGCAAAAAAGCCCGTAGATGCGTAAGTGAAATCTTCAAACGACACTACGTAGGAAGTCCACTCGCTTGAGAGTCCGTTTATAACGTAACGGTATTCTTCTCCCGAACTGAGATAGAGCGCGATAATAAGCGTGGCGTTCGCGCTGCCGGAATTGACGTAGGCGGCGCCGCTTGATTTAACCGATTTATCCATCGCCCAGAATTTGAGTGCGTTGAAACCTTCTCTTCCTTCGAACATTACGCCGTAAGTTGCGGGACCCATATCGGATTTATACGTGAATTTAGCGCAAACGTTGTTTCTTCCGTAGGAATTTACGCTGTCAAGCGTCATGGATTCGTCCTTGTTGGAAAGGCTGTTCTGCCATACGTAATACATATTTACGGAGTTGGCGTAGTCGTTGAACGAGTCGATCGTGCCGTCGGGCGAAAGAGTTCCAACGTAAAGGTTTTCTATGCCGGAATGTGCAAGCGAACACACCCCGAAATCGCTTACCTTTACGGTGCCCCTGCCGTAAACGCCCTCGATGCCGTATTGGAATTGCTGGATATAATAAAACTGCCTGGAACCGTCGCCGCGGTACTCGGAAAGCGTGAACGCGGCGAAAGGCACGACGAGTCTGCCCTCCGGCGGAAGTTCCTTGACTTTCTGGCGATAAACCCATCTGTCGCCGTCTTCTTCTATAAGCCTTATAAGTATGGTGGCATTGTTTGCCTCGCTACCTTCGTAAGACAACCCGAACGAGAACGAATCTCCGTCGGCAAGCAGTTTGTTTATGGGAACGCGCACGAAACCATAACCGTTTATTCTGTCGCCCGCGGCGTTGGGATAAGAATAGGTAAATTCTCGTCCGTCTTCGGAAACGGCGGTTGAAAAGCGGTACGAATCAAAGGTATAAGAGCTTTCGTCCGTTTGAGAAAAATCCAATTTATCAATGAAAAGATGCCCGTAATTATCAAAGCGCACGGCTTTCAGATCGCTTATATAGGTTACGCCGTCGCCGAACGATTTTTCGTAAACGAATTCAACGCCCTTTATATGGTTATAATCGAATACGCGGTTAGCGATGGTCGTGCCGCCTTTCGTTCTCAACGTGAAATCGTCAAACCTTATTATAACCGTTTGTTTTGCGTTGTTTGCAAGTTTTACGGGGGCGTTCCAATATTCGTTATCATCGTCGATAACACGTATGAACACTTCCGCGTCGTTGCCGCTGTAATAGAAGTTGAAATAGAACGCGTCAACGCCGTACATTTCAAACTCTTTCGGGTTGGTTATTACTATCCAGCCGTCGGATTCTTCGTTACCGGGCCCTTTGTTGGTGTTTTCCTCAACGAACGAAACGGTAAGCGAAGGTTTTCCGTTGCCGAAAAAGTCGGAATTATCGACTGAAACGGTGGCTTCCGAACCGAGTTCGTGTACGCTCCACTCGTCTGCAAAGGAAAGGTCTATTTCTATTTCTTCGGAAGTTTCCGCCTTGTAATAAAATCTTCCGCCGTTTTCACATACGCGCGAACGGTCGGCATTGACCGCGGTAACTTTCCAATAATAAAACTCGTTTTTGTCCTTTAGGTTTGCGCCGAGCCTGTAAGCAGTGGATACGATACCCGTTTTTTTAACGTAAACCTTGTCTTCGGCCTGCGAATAATTTTCGGAAGAACATATTTCCAATGTATAGCTGTCGGCGCCGGGCGCTTCCTGCCACACGAATTCGGGCACTTGGGTAAACTCCGCTCCGTCCGTGGGCGAAACAAGTGAAAAAGCGCCTATTTCTCCGCTTTTACGGGATAGTGATACGTTTGCCTCCTCCGTTTTTTCACAGGAAAAGCACAGCGGCATAAAGAGGCAAAGTACTATTATTGTAGCCAATCTTTTAATAATCATCGTTCCCTCCTCAAAGCGGCCTAGAAGACAGAGCCGCCATACTGCCGGCGGGTATCTCAAGCTTCAGCCCGTCGTTTAAGTTGCCTTCAACTACGAGGTTGGGCGTAACGAAACCGTCGGGCCCGAGCTTCAAATCCCTTTCGTTGAAAACGTATACGTATATTTTTCCTTCGCTCTCTATCCCGCGCTCTATCCTGAACGTTTCCGTAACGGCTTCTCTGCCGCGGTTAACCGCCACCACGCCGCCGTTTTTACCGTCTTTTGAAACCGACGCGAGAACGCGCAGATCCTTCTTCTCGGAATCGGGAGAATATATATGCGACCCCTGCTGTAAAAGATTGGTAAGAATAACCGACGAATGGAACCACGGACGATATTCCTGCATAAGCGGTGAAGCGCTTGCAAGGGTGGAAAACATTCCCCATTCCTTTGCCGTCATTCCGTTTTCACCGTACATAAAGTGCATGGCGTCGTCAAGATCCCAATAACAAACGCCGGAAACGCCGGAAAGCAGGCTTTGTACGGTGTAATCCGCCATACGCAAACCATAAGAATAATTGGCTATATACGCGTTACAGTCCGTAATAACGTTCTTGCCGTCCAGAAGTCCGGCTTCCCATATAATAAACGGCTTTTCGCCGCCGACGGCGGGATCGATATTTTTCACCCCGTCGAAAAGTTTTTTCATATTCTGTCCGTACAAGGCGTTATCTATATCGTAATTGCTTATATACATGTGTACGCCGTAATTGTTTACTTTATCTGGAATGTTGCCGGCTATTTTGGGAAGATAATCCGCGGAACCTATGAAACCGGTGGTATCCCCGCCCACGATATCTATATTATTGAGGCCGATAGCGTCGAGCGCGGCGCGGACGTTCCTGACGCCCTGCTCCCACTTCGCATAGGTATTATAGGCGTTTTTCGAAGCGCCAACCGCGCCCGAATAGTTGGGTTCGTTGGAATTGACGAACCATTTGATGCAGGTATAGCCTTTTGTCCTTACTAAATACTCCATCAGATCCGCCGTCATCTTTGCCCAGCGAATATCGCTCGTGGCGTTGGGAATCATTTTGAAAACGTCCTTCTCAGGATCCGGATTGCCGATTACGTTCCACACGCCGAACGCCACTGAAATGCCCTTTTTCTCGCAATAATCGAGAATCTCACAGGCGTTTACCATGTATTTGTTGTCAAAATCGTACTTCCACTCGTCGTCGGAAAGATCGGCCGTTCCCTTATCGTCAAAATCGTAAACGAGCCAGTCGAAATTGGTCATACAGCGGACGAGGCGCGGATTTAATCTGTCGGCCGCGGCGGTTATCCTTTCCCACGCGCCGGCGGACAGTTTGCCCGTTTCTTCGTAAACGCCCCACTCCACTCCGAGCTCGTTAAAATCACGGCAGACATCGTTCTTTTCGTAAAAGACCGTGCCTTTCGCGTTATTCTTGCACGCCGCCGCGGAAAACGCAAGCGTTGCCATAATTATAAGAATCAGTACCCTTTTCATATTTATTTACCGATAGCGGAATTTATTTCGCCGAGTATCTGCCCCCAACGCTGCGTCGTAAAAGAGTTTTCATACTCGCCGAGCGTGATTTTTCCGTAAACGTATTTCTGTACGGAAGCGTTTCCGTTTTCCAAAAGCCCGCCCGCGTACTGCGATTTGTTGGTAGTGGAAAGCCATTTTACGGAAGGATCTTCCGTGAGGATACGGAGATTGCCCTGCGCGTTTTCACGGTTAATGAATTCCTTCCATTCGGTCAGTATCGACAGCGCTTCCTTATCCACGAGGGGATCGTAATCGTTCATATCGTAGCCGAGCGTAGCCATGTAGCGCAGATATTTTGCGCCGTTGAGTTTTTCTATATATTTTCCGTTGATGTCTCTTTCCCAGCCGGCTTCGAGAAGAGTTACTTCTCCGCCGTTACTTACGGTATAATCGTAATCCTTTATTCCGTAAGCGGCCATCATGGTGCCTTCCTCTCCGAGGAGCCAGTCGATTATATCAAGGATCTTATTGAGCTTTTCGTCGGAAATATCCGCGGAGAAGAACGTTGCCGAAAACCAGTTTTCGCCGCCTTCAAGCGCGTATTTCCCGTCGGGACCGCTCACCTTCATTATAGCGGTGGCATCATCGAGTTTTTCTTTCGTATCGATCTCCTTTCTTTCGCCCACTTTTTTACGGAGAGTAGTATAGTTGGCAAGCGACAGGTTTTCATAGAAAACTCCCACGCGGCCGGCATAAAATTGTTTGGCAACGTCTCCGTCGTTGGCGGCGTATTGGTCAAAACCGTATATATTGGTTCCGCCGGAAGCCCAGTTCTTTGCAAGTTCAAGCCCCTGCTTGAATTGCGGCGTTACGAAATTGCATACCGCGGAACCGCCCTCCATAGCGAAGCAGTGAGGCGCGGTTTTATAAAAGTTTATAATCGAGGGGAAGCCCCATTCCACGTCGGCAAGGGCCGCCACGGAGCCGCCCTCGCTCTTCGCGCGGTAAAACGCGGAGAGAAGATTTTGAAACTGATTCCACGTGTATACGTCGTCTTCCTGATACACGCCGAGTTCTTTGGCCCAATCTCTCCTGTAAACGTAAGTGAAAGGCGAATAATCGTCGTCGGCGTCCTTTATATTTTTAATAAGCGGAATACAATATAATTTACCGTTGATTTTAAGTTCGTTCAGGTTGGAAACCTTGCCGAGCATATCCGCTATATGCGGCCACGCGGAAAGATCGTCGGGCAACGCCTTGGTAGAACCGCCCCTTGCCCAAAACTCGTAACTGTTCGCGAAATTATAACTGTCGAGTGAGAAATGGAAAACGTCGGACAGATTGTTGGAGTTGGCCGGTCCGTACACCTGATTGTCCCAGTCCGCCCACGAATAGGAAGAAGGCTCTATCGCAACGCCGAATTTATCTTCTATATAAGAAGTGTAAGCGTCGCCGCCCGTCCACTCGTTAAAATAGAGGTTTCTGATCTTCAGAATCATTCTGCCGTCCTTCGTGTATTCGTTCGGTTTCTTTTTGCAACCGTAAAGCGTTACCGCCGCAAGCGACAATACGATACACAGAACCAAAGATAATATTTTTTTCATTGTTGTTTTCCTCCCGTAATATACTGATAGCCCCTGATTTTGCGTGTTTTGAGGGGTTTTTGAAATTTTATCCTTTGATCGCGCCCACTACGAGGCCCTTTACGAAAAACCTTTGAAGGAACGGATAAAAGCACATCATAGGAACTATGGTGAAGAAAATGCATGCCATATTCAGCCCTTCGGAATAAACGTCTACGTTACGCGGAACTTCCATCTGACTGCTGCTCGTTACGATGATCTCACGAAGTACCAACTGAAGCGTTTTGTACTTCGGATTTTCTATAAACAGCATGGCGTTGTACCAGCTGTTCCAGTTTCCTACCGCAAAGAACAGCCCTATCGTTGCCAGCATCGGAAGCGACATAGGCAGGTAAATACCGAAAAATATCTGAATATCGTTGGCGCCGTCGGTTTTGGCGGATTCTTCCATATCCGCGGGCAGGCTTGCAAAATAGTTGCGCATAAGCAACATATTGTAAGTATCTATCGCGCCGGGAATTATCATTACCCATATTTCGTTATAAAGACCGAGATTTTTAATAAGGTAATAATACGGGATAAGGCCGCCGCCGAAAAACATGGTTACGATTATCATATTCATCACGAGATTTTTGCCCAGCCAATTCGAACGCGAAAGCGCGTAGCCCGTTATAACCGTGAAGAACAACTGATACGCAGTACCCACCACGAGCAGGAAAAGCGTTACCCTGAAACCCGACCATAAAGCCGAACTCTGAAAAACGGCCTTATAATTATCGAAAGTAAATTCTTTAGGCACAATCAGAAACGGCGTTTCCATATATACCCATTCGGGCGAAACGGAAATAAGCAGGGCGTTATAGAAAGGATATATTATCATCAGCGCGTATATGCCGAGAATCACAAACAGTATCCAATCCAGCCCGCCGATGCGGTTAAACAGTCCGTTTTTGCGCGTTTTACGCGGTTTATGAGTAATCGATACGGCTTTCATATCATACCTCTCTCCCCACTTAATTTAGCAATGCGGTCAACCGCGATAACGAGGATAAACGATACCACCGATTTGAACAAGCCTATTGCGGCGCCCTGCCCAACGGGCATACCCGAACTGAACGTTTGCCTGTATATGTACGTATCGAGAATATCCGAAACGTTATACACGAGCGGATTGTAGAGGTTGAATATCTGATCGAACCCTGCGGACAGTATACCGCCTACGGATAAAATCAAAAGCAGGATAGCGGTCGATTTTACTCCGGGCAGAGTTATGCTCCAGATCTTGCGCATTCTCGAAGCGCCGTCGATATCCGCCGCCTCGTACAATTCGGGCGATATGCCCGATATGGTTGCGAGATAAATTATACTGCTCCAGCCGGCTTCCTTCCATACGTCGGTAAAGAATATCAGGCCGAGAAAAAATCTTCCGTCGGACAGAAAATCGATTCTTTTGCCACCAAAAAGGCTGATTATATCGTTTACCGAGCCCGTTCTTCCGAACATATTCATTACGAAGCCGCTTACCACCACCCAAGACAGAAAATGCGGGAAAGTAACTATTATCTGAACGGATTTTTTGAATTTTCTCATTCTTATTTCGTTCAGAAAAACTGCAACGGCAAGGGCCTATATGAAACTTACTATTATTTTTCCCGCGCCTATAAGTATGGTATTGCGGAGCACCGACCAGAATTCAGGATCGTCGAAAATAATTCTGAAATTGGCAAAGCCGCCGTCCGCAGCCCACGGGCTGCCCATTATTCCGAGTTTGGGATAATACGTTTTGAACGCTATAAGTATTCCGTACATCGGTGCGTAGCAGAACACGAGATAAAAAACCACGGCGGGCACGACCATCGCAATAAGGTATTTGGAATTGTTAAGCCTTCTTCTGAATTTCCGGAAAGCGCTTTTCTTTCCCATATCCATTTTATCACCCTATCTCGAGTATTTTTTTATATAATCCATAAGGCGGTTTATTTCCGTAAACGCTAATCCGACCACGGTGTCCGCGCCGCCGTAATAGACGGCTATACGGCCGCTTTCCGCATCGCAAAGCGCGGCGCACGGAAAAACGACGTTCGATACGAACCCGACGGTTTCGTATTCCTCTTCCGGCGTTAAAAGAAAGTTGCCGCAACGGTATTTTACTTTGGTTATATCGTCCTTATCAAGAATGGCCGCACCCATACTGTAAACGTATCCGTTACAGGTAAGACTTACGCCGTGATAAAAAAGAAGCCAGCCTTCATCCGTTTCGATAGGCGCGCAACCGGCGCCGATCTTAAGCGTTTGCCACCATTCCCAACCCGATTTCATAATAAGCGAGTGTTTGCCCCAGTATATCAGATCGCGACTTCTCGACGAGTATATATCGCCGAAAGGTGTGTGGCCGTTATCCGACGGGCGGGATAAAAGAACGTATTCTCCGTTTATCTTTTTAGGGAAAAACACACCGTTCCTGACGTATGGCAAAAGCGGATGCGAAACGAATTCGAAACGCTCGAAATCGGTCGTTCTGGCTATACCTATTACGGGATTACCCTCTAACCCGTCGCACCAAATTACGTAAAACGAACCTTCCGTTTCGACTACGCGCGGATCGTACGCGTATTGAAATTCATATTCTTCACCGTTTTCAAGGTAAACTTTAAGCGGTTTTTCGTCAAATCGGAAATTTATTCCGTCGTCGCTGAAGCCCCTGAAAAGGTAAGGTATGCCGTTGTTCGTTTCGCCCCTGAATATTCCGGCGAATTTGCCGTTGAACGGAACGACCGCGCTGTTGAACACGCGCGTTACGTTTTTTATGGGGCGCCGCTTTATTATCGGGTTTGCGGAATATCTCCATACGGGAGATTCGTCGGTCGGATCTTCCCATGGAATATTGGGAAGGTTTGCACCTATAATTCTGGTCATCGTTGTTTACTCCTCCGTTAATCTGCGCACAGAACCGCGCAAGACGATTTCGCAGTCGATTACTATCTGTGAGTATTTTACTCTCTTGTTCGTTATATGCATGGCGAGATATTTGGCGGCTTCTTCGCCGAGTTCAACCCTCGGCACGTTTACCGTTGTGAGATCGAAATTCGCCTCTCCGCTCTCGTATATATTATCGAAGCCTACAACGGAATAATCTTCAGGCACGCTCTTTCCGAGTTTTTTTATACTTCTGAAAGCGTTTACCGCTATAAGGTCGTTAGCGCACACAATGGCGGTTATATCGCCTTTTTCGCGCAATAAACGTTCAAAATGCTCGCTGTCGGCATAGAGCCCGTCGGTGTTTTTGAATATTACGTTATCGGCGGAAACGCCCTCTTCACGATGTTCGGCTATACACGCTTCAAAGCCCTGTTCGCGTTCGGTGAAAGACGCGCTTTCGCCGAACGGCCCGTAAAAACAGAAATGCTTGTGCCCGTACGATACGAGCATTTTTGTAAGATCGTAAAAACTGGAATAATTACTGTATTTGATCTGAAGATGTCTGCCGGAAAGAATGTATCTGGGATCTATCACCACGACGGGACGGTTGGAACTTTCGCAAGCGTGAACGAGCCTTTCGGGATTATCGTTCATAAAAATATAACCCGACGCGTCCATGCCTTTGAGTTTGGATATTTCCTCTTCACCGAATTTTCCGCCATTGTAAATAAAGTATTCGAGGTTGATGTGTTCTTCGTCAAGCGTGTTGGTAATAGCGCGGATAATGGGTCTCCAATAGTCTTCTTTCAGAAGCATTTCGGAAGTCATTACAAGCGCGCACTTACTTCTCTTTTTACGCTTGGTGCGTAGCCGCGAAAAATCGTAACCCATGGCTACCGCCGTGCGGGTTATTTCGTCGCGCATATTGTCGGACACGTTGTATTTCCCCGTAAGCGCCCTGGACACGAGCCCCTTCGTAACGCCTACTTTTTTTGCAACGTCTTCTATAGTTACTCTCTTCATGTTTACCGTAAACTATCTTATTTAACGTAAACTTTTTTTATTTGTTTACCAAAACGCTATTTTTGTGGAGCGGATATAAATCCGCCCCACGTTAAGTTGTTTTACCTTGTTTTTACGCGGCCGTTCCGCCGCCTACGGAGAAGTTATCGAGTTTGATATACGCGTCACCTTTGCGACTGCCGATGGAAGTAACGGTCACGGTAATTTTATTTATCGCCGTTTCTTCAAACTCAACTTCTTCCACCTGCCAGCCGGCGCCCGCTTCCATAGTGATTTCTTTTGTGGCGACGACCTGGTCGTTTACGTCGTAAATCTTAATAACTACGGTAACGTTGGTGGCGTTAGCGTTGCGGTTGTTTGCAATCGCTACGGAAAACTCCGTTGCTCTGCCCGTACCGGGGGTGTAGGTTATAGTGGCGCTGGTAGTATTTCCGGTGTTGGCGTATTTTGCGGAAATATACTTCGTATCGTCATAGCCCGATCCGCTATCGTTTCTCACGTAGAAATCCGCCGTGGATTTGAAATACGTTGAGTTGGGAGCCACGGCGCTGCCGCTGTTTACGCTATATCCGCTGAAGTTCTCGGCCGCGGTGAGATTTTCATAATCGTTGAGATTTATCTCGTTATCGTCTTCCGTTCTGAACGCGTATTTCAACGTGATATTATCTATATAAGTGTACTTCTGCGCGCTCGCGCCGTTTATCACGAAGCGCACGGAAACCACGTCAATACTTTCGTCAAGCCAGAATTCCGTTTTGTTGAGATCGGTGGTTACGGCGAGAGTTTCCCAACTGTTCGCTCCGCCCGCTACGTAGTGCGTTGCGCCGTTAGAATCTATGATTATGATTCTGTATTCGGTTGCGGTTGCGCCGCTGAAATAGTTGCCCATATCCACCGAGAAGTAGTTGGCTACGCCCACTTTAACGGAAGGAGTGTAGGTAAATCTTCCGGACGTCCATGCGCCGTTAGCCATATTAACTACTTTGCTACCGTTCTTATCGCGGCAGTTCATCTGTCCGGTTACGACCGACCATTGATATTCTCCGTTCACCGATTTATAGTGTTCCTGCGTCCATGCGGAACTGTTATAAGCAGAACCCAAAGTACCGTCCTCAAAATCGGTTATATGATTTGCGAGTTTGCCCGCAACGAACACCGAACCGTTTATTACGGAAGTTATCTGCGCGCCCGCCGAACCTGTTGCTTCGGTTACGGTTACGGTAGCGCCGTTATAGGTGAATTTTCCTTTAACGGTAAGAACGGTTCCGCCGTTATCGGCGTCTTTGAGGGTGACCGTATCGCCTTCTATAACCATGCTCATATTCATTGAAATATTCGAAGCCAGGTTGAGCGTGGCAAGGGTGGCGGCAGACGCTCCGGTAACGGTAAGCGTCATAACCACGCTTTCGGTTTCGGATATCTTCTTTTCCCCTATATAATCGTTGCTCAGTTTGTTGAGATACTGAACGGTAGAGGACTGAACGTTTTCAATGTATTCAACGGCTACGTTATCCGCGTAAAGTTTGCAGCTAGTGCCGTTGGCGGTATGTCCTTTCAGAACGAAATCAATGCCGCCGAAGTAGGAAATAAGCTCGTCTATACTTCTGATATTGGCAAGTTCGCCCGTAAACTGCGAAGTTATCGAGGTGTTTGAGAACACGCTTACGAACGAGCCTATCTTCTGCCCCGCGTAGGTTACGTTCCAGTTTCCGTCGTATATGGAAACGGTCTTATTCTGCCAGTAAGCGGGCATAACGCCGATATCTATAGACGCGTAAATACCCGTTCTCTGATCGTAAAGGCGGATTATAAGGTCGTTTATACCGTCGCCCTTGTAATCGAAAGTTATGGCGTTGTAGCTTCCTAACGCGTCAAAGTCTTTATGGTATTTGAACGAAGTGTCGTTATTCCAGCAGTTGAACGAAATATATTCGGTTCCGTCAACCCCGTCGCCTTCGGCAACGCCTATGGAAGCGAGCGCGCTTTCCCAACCGGAGTTGGTATATTTTTCGACCGTCCATTCGTCGGCAAGATCCGCCGAAACTTTATCGTTAGCGTCTTCCAAAACCACTTTTTCACCGGGAGCCAAAAGCATGAATTTCACGCCGTAAGATCCGATGTAGTAAGTTGAAGTTGCGGAATCGAAACCGCCCGTCGCCCTGAGATCGAATTCGCGGCTTCCGCTTACGGCGGCGTCGTACGTGTAGGGAAGCGTTATCCCCGCGCTTTGAACGTTTACGTATGCGCCGTTATGATTGATCTCCAACGTCGTGCCATCGAAACCGCTGACCGTTCCCGTTGAGGAATTTTGCTTAGTGAACGATATTGACGTGGTTTTTACGGTGTAAGACGCGGTTACCTCGTCACTGTCGGTATAGTGCGTGCCGTCGCCTTTCGCTATAATTTTAACCGTGTGCCCGCCCGAAGTTTCACTGAACGCGCAATGCAAATCGGCGGCATCGGCAAAAGCCGCGCCGTCAACGCTTATCATATATCCCGTCGCGTTTTCCACGGGCTGCCAGCTTACGCCCTCCTCCCCTAAAGTTACGGTGGGAGACGATAATTTAACGGTATTGGTTATTTCCGCCGTTTTTTCTATCGCTTCGCCGGCATAGAAAACGGCGTTTTCCGCATCAAAACCACCCTCGGCCTTGACCGTGATCGTTATCGTACCCGTTTCCGCAAACGTGTATCCGTCGGCTTCGGTTACGGTAAATTCGCCTCCGCCGATCTTTATATATATTGTTTTGGCTACCGCCGACCAACCGGCAACGTTTCCTTCAACGGAAATATCGCCGAGACTCGTAGCAGCGGTTTCGTAAGAGACGCTCGCTTCCGAAGCGGTATCATCTCCGCTCACCTTTACTCTCGCAGTAACGGTATGTTCTCCCTCCGCGGTCGAATAAGAAACCGTTCCGTCGATCCCGGTCCACTCGCCGTCGTCGGTTTTATATTCAAGCG
>JAGCZN010000097.1 GCA_017959995.1 Clostridia bacterium | reverse complement strand
GGGAAACCGAAAAAAACAAATGTGCAAAAATCACCGGATTATCCGCAAAACTCGGTTTTTTCGCCGGCGCGGTAATATTCGTTATTCTGCTGTGAGGGCGTATGGATATAAGCGTAATTTTCAAAATAGCCGCCATCGGCATACTGATAACGGTGATCTGTCAGATTCTTAAAAAGTCGGACAGAGACGATATAGCCACGCTCGTGGCGCTTGCGGGCCTGATAATCGTATTGTCGCTTGTAGTCAATATGGTCGGCGATCTTTTCGACAGTCTTAAAAGCATAATCAATTTATACGGTTGAATATGGCGGTAATTAAAATAGCGGTGGTTGCGGTCATTGCGTCGGTCGTGTCGCTTTACCTGAAAAAATACAGCCCCGAAACGGCGACGCTTGCGGCTATAGCGGGCGGACTGATAATAATTTTCCTTATTGCCGATTACGCTTTCGGGGTGGCGTTATACGTGCGTTCCTTCTTTTCGGAAACGCAGATAGATTCCGTTCTCGTCAAAACGGTGTTCAAGGTAACCGCCGTGGCGTATCTTACTGAATTTTCAGCCGGAACGGTAAGAGATCTCGGCGAGGCGGGACTTTCCGAAAAGGTTTTACTTGCGGGTAAAATAGCGGTTTTATCAATGTCGTTACCGGTAATAGGCTCTCTTTTTTCCCTGATAGTCAGGATAGTGAACGGGTGAAAAATGAAAAAACTCGTGTTGTTTACTCTTATTCTCATAGCGTTGTACTGCGTTTGCCCCGAAACGGCGCACGCGGAAGAAAGTTTTAACGACGTTCTTTCAACGCTTATCGATTCTCTCGAAGGCGACGAACTTAACGAGGCGTTAGACGGGGTATGGGAGTCTTACGGCGGCGAAAAGGGAAGCCTGAAGGACAAGCTTCTTTCCGTTATAAACGGGGATTTTTCTTTAGGTTACGGCAACGCGATATCCGCAATTTCGGCGCTTGTTTTTTCGGGCGTAAAATCGCTTTTTCCTACGCTTATTTCAGTATGCGTTATAGCCGTATTGTATTCGCTTGTTAAAACGCTTAACCCCGAATTTCTCTCCGAAGGCACGGACAGAATATTGTATTTTACGTGTTACGCCGCCATACTCGGCCTGCTTATATACAAGGCGTTCGATATAGCAAACGGCTGTTTTTCGGCAATATCGACGTATTCAAGACAGATGGAAACGGTTTTTCCGCTCATTCTTACCGTTATGGCGGCAACGGGATCCTCGGTATCGGCTTCGGTTTATACGCCTGCCGTGGCATTTTTAAGCAACGGAATAACGGTGATAATTACCGGTATCGTAATGCCTATGTCGCTTTTTCTGATTATGTTTTCTTCGGTATCTGGATTGTCGCACTCTATGAAAACGGAAAAATTCGGGGCGTTCGTTTCTTCGGCGATAAAATGGATTTTGGGAATATGCGTAACCGTTTTTACCGTATTTTTATCCGTAAAGGGAATTACCGCCGGCACGTACGACGGAATAACTTTACGCGTAACGAAATACGCTTTGGGAAATTCCGTTCCGCTCGTGGGAGGTTTTTTGAGAGACGGCGCGGAACTTTTCGTAGCGTCGGGCGTACTTATTAAAAACGCTTTGGGAATATGCGGGCTTGCGCTCGTTGCCGGCGTGTTTATAGCTCCGGTTACCGAACTTATAGCGTTTTCGATGTTTCTTAAACTCGTTTCGGGTATAACGGAGCCGTTTATCGATAACAAAATAACGGATTTTTTGTTCGGTCTGTCAAAAAATCTCAATTTCGTTCTCGCGTCGGCGCTCGTGGTGTGTTTTATGTACGTAATAACGGTGGTATTGCTTATTTTTTCGGGGGGCGCGTTGTTATGAAGGTCTGGCTTATAAGCGTGGCGGCCGTAATAATACTTACTTCCTGTGCCGAAATGATGTTGCCGTCCGGTAAAATAAAAAACGCGTGCAGAACGGTTTTCGCCCTTGTCTGCCTTGCAGTTATGTTAAAACCTCTTTCTTTTTTAACGCGCAGTTTTACGGGCGGCGCTTTTGAAGAAACCGTGGATTACGATTATGTCGAGGGCGCCAACGCATATTTTTGCGGGATATACGGAAACGAAGTAAAAAAACTTCTCTCGGAAAAAGGATACGCGATCCGAAACGTAGACGTTGAAGGCAGATTTGCGGGCGGGGGATTCGTCGTGGAAAAAGTTTTCGTTAAACTTGAAAAAACAGTAATATCGGGGGAGGACGAGCATATAATAAGTATTGAAGAAATCACGTCGGTTATATGTTCCCATCTCGGTATTACGTCTGAAAAGGTGGCGTTTTATGGAAGCTAAAAAGTACGATTTTTTCGGTAAGATCAAAAAAATCAAGGGATTGGAATTTATCATTATAGGCGTTATAGTCTTTTTGATTTTCGTGATTTTATTCGGCGAAAGTTTTTTTTCGGGTAAAAAAGTTTCCGAAGAGACCGGTGCGGACAGGTACGTGAGCGGGCTTGAAAGCAAACTTGAAAAAACTCTTTCACAGGTGAAGGGCGCCGGTAAAGTAAGCGTTATCGTGTCGGTATCGGGCGGCGGTAAAACCGTGATAGCAAACGACGTGAAAACCGTTAAAAACGGCTCGGAGATTCAAATCACCGAATCGCCCGTGCTCGTAGGCGGTAAAACCGTGATTCTCGGCGAACTTTATCCTGAAATAACGGGAGTTCTGATAGTGGCGTCCGGCGCGCAAAACGTTTCGGTAAAAATCGAGCTTGTAAACGCCGCCGCATCGCTACTGGCGATAGATCCTTCAAGGGTAAACGTTTTAACCGGAAAATAAAAAATAAGCGAAACAATCGCATATATCGGAGGTCAATTATGTCTAAAAAGAAAAAAATCGTGATCCTATCCTGCATGATCGCCTTACTTGCCGTAACGGCGGTGTTCAACTTTCTGCTTACCAAACCCGCCGATAACAAGGCGGTTACGGCGGCTAACTACTTCACGCAGTACCGAACGGAGAGAACTTCTTCTAGAAACGAGCAGATATTGCAGCTTGACGCGATCATAGCAAGCGCGGATTCTTCGGCGGAAACTCTTGACGAAGCGCTTGATATGAAACTTCAGCTCACCGCGCTGATGGAAAAAGAAATGTTGCTTGAAAACCTTATAAAAGCGCGCGGGTACGAGGATGCCGTGGTTACGATAGGGCTCACTTCGGGTAATATCAACGTAATAGTGAAGGACGCCGACTTTGCGCAGGAAGACGCGGTGGCGATTTACACGATACTTCAGGACGAAGCGTCCGCAACACCCGAAAACGTCAAAATAATTCCCGTTTCTTAAAAAATTTTCAAAAGAAGCCTAAAACCGTTTTTTTTGACGGCGAAAGTGTGCTATAATATACGTAAAGAAAAAGCGGAGGAATCAGATAATGCCCGAAGCAAAAAAGTATCAAAGCGCCGAAAGTAAAGGCAAAACCTATTACAATGCCGGTATAGTTAAGGGTATAGTGTCACTCGCCGTTTCCGAAGTGGCGGGCGTGGCTATTTCGCCGAAGGGCAAAAAGTCGGCAAAAATCTCCGACGCAATAAAACTCAAATTCGGAGATAACGGAATAAGCGTGGACGTTTTCGTGAACGTCTATACGGGTTATACCGTGCCCGACGTGGCGTTCAATATTCAGCAGAATATCAAACAGAGCGTCGAATCGATGTCGGAATACAAAATTTCCGATATAAACGTTCACGTTGCGGGCGTTATTATTGCCGACGACGACGTTACGGACTGATTTACGGAGTGCGGTTTTTACATGAGAAGGGATGCGAGAGAAGCCGTTTACAGGCGTCTGTATTCGTATTTTTTAACGGGCGAAGCGGACGGTGAAACGAAAGACTATTTTTACAAAGAACATAAGCTCACCGAAAAGGACGTCGCTTTTGCCGACAGCCTTTTCTTTGCCGTTTTCGAAAACGAAAAAAGCACCGTTGAAGAAATAAACGACCTGACGGCAACTTACGGGGCGGACAGGCTTACTCATCTCGATTAAGCCGCTCTTTACGTAGGTATAACTGAAATACGCTTATTAGACGATATTGACTATGCCGTTTCCGTGGACTAAGCC
>JAGCZN010000013.1 GCA_017959995.1 Clostridia bacterium | reverse complement strand
GTTTAAGGCGGTTTCGTCCATTAGCGAAAGGGCGTCGAGAGCGGCTTCCATTTGTTCGGCGTCCTTTTTTTTCAGGGCGTACGCGGTGTTTTTTCTTATCGCAGACATACGGAAAATTATCGCCACGAACAAACCCGAAACCGCCGCCGCGGCTATTGCGGCCGGCAAATTCTGGAAATAATATCTTATAACCGTAAAGACGGGCGCGGCCGTCGCGGAAAAAACGAAAGCCACGTCAAGCGCGGCCGAAACAGCGGATTTCTTCATAAATACCCCGTGTTTTTTTTAATTATATTATTTACGTATTGATTACCGATTAAACTTGTAAATTAGTTAAAAATGTGTTAAAATAATATATTATATGAAAATAGTGCTTTTCGGCGGAACTTTCGATCCCGTGCACAGCGAACACGTTAAGCTTGCGCGCGGCGCCCTTAAAGAGCTTTCGCCCGATAAACTGATAGTCTTGCCGTCGTATATACCGCCGCACAAAGCGGCTGCGGCCGCGCCGCCCGAACACAGAAAGAAAATGTGCGAAACAGCGTTTTCTTTTGACGACCGCATCGAGGTGAGCGATTACGAGATCGCCCGCGGCGGCAACAGTTACTCTTATCTTACGGTAGCGCATTTTTGCGAACTTTACCCCGAAGCGGAAATAGTTTTTTTGATCGGGGGCGATTCGTTTTTCGCTTTCGATACCTGGCTGCATCCCGAAATAATAGCGGAAAAAGCGCGGATAGTTGTGGTTTCCCGCGGAGAATTCACCGAAAAACTCGCAAAGAGAAACACCGCCTTCGAAAAGAAATACGGCTATAAGGCAAAGATACTTTCTTTCCGCGGCGATGAGATTACTTCCACCTATATAAGGTACTCTTTAATGCTCGGCGTAAAAGCGGAAGGACTTCCCGAAGGAGTAGGCGAATACATTGAGAAAAACGGTCTTTACCGAGGCGACGGGAAGTTTGAATACGTTCGCCGCAACCTGAAGGAAAGAAGACTTAAACACACGGCGGGCGTTATCGAGTACGCGCTTAAACTTAACGGCGCGCTCGGGCTCGACAGGGATAAAGTGGTTCTTGCCTGCGTTTTGCACGACGTGGCGAAATATATGCGCGCGGAAGATTTTCCCGCGTTCGAAGTGCCCGTGGATATGCCCGATTCCGTAGTTCACGCCTTTCTCGGCGAATACGTGGCGAAAAACGTTCTCGGCGTAACGGATGAAGAAGTTCTGACCGCCATACGTTACCACACCACGGGCCGCCCCGCCATGGGTACGCTTGAAAAACTGGTTTACGTGGCCGACCTTCTGGAACGCAACCGCGATTATTCCGGCGTGAACAAACTGCGCAAGGCCGTGGAAGAGAACTTTGAAAGCGGCTTCCGCGAATGTATGAGGCAGGGTTACAAACACCTGAAACAAATGCTGATGGACGGCGGAATTTATCACCTTACCGCCGACGCCTACGATTATTACGAAAAAAACTGAAAACGGGAGATTTTTTGAAAATATGGATTCCGAAAAACTCGTAAACGAAATTTGCAACGCGCTTAGTACCAAAAAAGCGCAGGACGTTATCAAGATAAACGTTACCGATAAAACGTGCCTTGCCGATTATTTCGTTATAGCCGGCGGCAGATCGGCAACGCAGGTGCGCTCGCTTGCCGACAGCGTGGAAGAAATCATAGAAAAAAACCTCGGCCTTACCGTTACGCGCAGGGAAGGCGTAAGCGAGGGGCGATGGGCCGTTCTCGATTACGGCGACGTTATAGTTCATATCTTCAACGACGAACAGAGGTTGTTTTATCATCTCGAACGGCTTTGGGGAGAGGGCGAGAAGGTAGAGTAGTTGCCTTTGCGGTAGTTTTTTCCGCGGCGGTTTTTGTTCTGACAGCGGAATTAGCGCCCTTTTTCACAGGTTTTACGGCTTTTACGCCCGTAAGCGGAACCCTGCCCGGTTCTACGGGCATAATTACTACCGATCCTTTCGGAAATGCCGTGCCGCCTAATGAAACGGTAAGCGCACTTGCTCTTTTTCGCCTTCGGCGTTTTAGTTTGGGCGCGTCTTTTACCGGTTCCGTTTCGGGTAAAGATCGGGGGCCCTTTAATCTTCTGATGATCGAAAGAGCGCAAAAACCCGCCAGATAACAAGCGGCGAATACGGCCGCCGCGCCGGATAGTCCCGCAAAAAAATCAACCATAGCGTTCTCCTTTGCTCCATTATAAAACCGGAACGCAAAACGATTTTGACAAATCAGGTCGCAAAAAAACTTTATTTGTAGTATAATTATGCCGCACACGGCAATATTTAAGGAGTAAAATGATATTTACGGACCTTATCGAAAAAAAGAAACGCGGCGGAGAACTTACCGAAAGGGAAATAAAATTTTTCGTTGAAAGCGTGTGCAGCGGCTCCGTTCCCGATTACTGCATTTCCGCGTTTTTAATGGCGGTGGTGCTGAAAGGTATGACGTTCAACGAAACGCTCGCGCTTACTTTGTGTATGCGTGATAGCGGAGAAATACTCAGAAAAGGTGAGATAAAGGGCGTTTGCGTTGATAAACACAGCACGGGCGGCGTATCCGATTCCACAACGCTTATAATAGTTCCGGTATGCGCGGTGCTCGGCTTGAAATTTGCGAAACTGTCTGGCAGGGGACTCGGGTACACGGGCGGAACGATAGATAAACTTGAAAGTTTTCGTGGATTCAACGCTCAGCTTTCCGAAGGCGAATTTACTCGCATAGTAAACGAAACGGGCGGCGCGATTTCCGGGCATACCGCCCAAACGGTTCCCGCCGATAAAAAACTTTACGCCCTGCGCGACGTTACCTGCACGGTCGACAGTATACCGCTTATCGCTTCCAGCGTGATGTCCAAAAAACTTGCCTCGTTTGCCGACGTTATCGTGCTTGACGTAAAATACGGCTCCGGCACGTTTATGAAAACGGCGGAATCGGCTGAAGAACTTGCCGGAATAATGGTAGAAATAGGCAAAGCCGCCGGCAGAAAAGTTTCCGCCGCGGTAACTTCCATGAACTGTCCGCTCGGCAATTCTGTGGGTTGTAACGCGGAAATGCGCGGGGTTATAGACGTTCTGAAAGGGGCGGAAAACGATCTTGCCGCGCTCAGCAAATTTCTTGCCGTACAGATACTCGCATGCGCGGGTTGGGATAAGAAGGAAGCCGAAGCCGCGTGTGAAAACGCAATTTCAAGCGGCGCCGCGTTGAATAAGCTTAAAGAGATAGTACGGGCGCAGGGCGGAGATGCCGCCGCTTTAGACGATCCCGAATTATTGAGATACGGAAAATACAAACGTGAGATAATCTGCGATAAAGGCGGTTTTATCAATAAAATAGACGGTGAAGCCATAGGCCGCGCCAACGTTATTACGGGCGGAGGAAGAAGAAAAAAGGACGATGCGATAGATCACGAAAGCGCCGTTTTGCTGCATTTACGCACGGGCGACGAAACGCGCCGCGGAAGCGTTCTCGCCACCGTCTTTTCGAACGACGAAGGATCGCTTGACGATGCCGTGCGTATGATACAAGGAGCCTTTTACGTATCCGACGTTCCGCCGGAAAAGGAGATACTGATACATAAACTTATCGTATAGGAGGATTATAGTATCGTGTCAACGGAAATTAAAATCGGAACGAGCGAAGCGGAGCTTCCCGTTCCCGGCCCCTTATCGGAGGACGCGGCGGAAAAGGATTCATCGGCAAGATCCGTTTTACAGGCTCCGCAGGAGGAAAAAATAACGAACCCGTTCATCCGCGCCGAGGAGAACGAGGCCTATAGAAAACTGGAACGCGAATATCGCGAATACCGCACCCAAAAGGTCCTTTCGAAAATAGACGAGCTGTTTACGGGCGTAGAACCTATTTCGGACGTGCGCGAGGAACTGCGCCGCACCGCGGGAGAATCGAATGCGAAAGCCGTGGTACTGCCCTGTCTGATTCAGGAGGCGAAACGTATACTTCCCGTAAGCGCAAATATCGAAACGCTTGT
>JAGCZN010000096.1 GCA_017959995.1 Clostridia bacterium | reverse complement strand
GAATTCTATCCCATGTGAGAGACATAGGATGCTTATATTTCAAATAGTCGGTAAATGCATTCTGTAAATCTATGCATAAAACGCCGTTTTCTTCTGCTGCCCGCTTCATCTCCGAAGCATATTCCTTCATCTTGATATACATCGGATCGTCAACGTTGTTTTCTATAAAATACGGAGTCAATAAAATTACTTCTCTTGCAATATCCCTACCTCTCCTTGCGATTTCTGAAATCGATTTATAGTAAATTTCTTTAGCGACGTGTTTTTCGGTCATAGAGGGGCTATCAAAATGGCGCCAAACGTCGTTAACGCCTATATTACACACTATAACGTCGGGAGAGAAACTTTCTACGTCGGTTTTCCACCTCGCTATAACGTCTAATGAAGTATCTCCGCTATTTCCCATATTGATAATGTGAAAATTTTTATCGGGATAAGAAGCCGAAAGCATCATATCAATAAAACGTACATATCCGTTGCCTAAAAAATATCCCTCGCCCACCGGTCTGCCCCTGTCGCAATCGGTAACGGAATCACCGATAAACAATATCTTATCGCCGTTCTTAATTCTCATAACAGATTCACGCCTCCACTTCCACGTCTACCGAGGGTTCGCCGAACGGGGTTACGTTCCCTTCAAATAATGCCCGTTTTCTTTGTATCCCGTAGGATAATCCTAAATATGCATAAGGGGCGTAACGCCCCTTATGCATACCTGTCAAAGTTTGTATAATTTAATTATTTTCTCTTTTTTGCAATGGCAAATCCCGCAAGAATAAGTACGCCGAAAATACCTGTTGCAGATACGCTTCCGCCGCAGCCGCCGCCTGCGTTGCCGTTAGTTCCGTTATTGTTGGATCCACTGTCGCTACCCGTATTCGGAGTATTAACCGATATCGTAGCGGTTTCAGTGGTCGAATTACCGAATGCATCTATAGCCGTTATTTCAACCGTATATTCGCCCTCTTTATCCGGGGTGAAATAATACTTACCGTTCTCTTCGGTAACTTCAACGTAATTTTCGCCGTCGGTAACGCTTACGGTTACTTCGTAAGTGGCCCCTTCCGGAATAGATTCATTGGTGGTTCCTACCGTAAACACCAATTCCGTATTTTCTCCCGGAGCAACTTCAGCGCCTTCAACCGTTACGGTAGGCGGAGTTTTCTTATCGATATTTACGCCGGAACCGGCCTTGACGCATTTTACTTCAAGACTGTCGAACGAGGAGTTGCCGAACTGATCGGTAGCTTTTACGCGCACGAGATACGTAGCGCCGAGAGAGCCGCCCGTTATGCAGTTATTGTAAACGTCAACCGCCCAACCGTTATTGGTTACGGAAACGGTTATATCGAGATCTTCGGTAACGTCTGCATTTTCCGTAGAGGTATTATAGGTTATAGCGGCAAGTCCGCCCTGATAAACGGTTTCGGGCATAGTTATTTCAACTACGGGAGCCACCGCGCTGGGTTCGGTTGAATAATAAGGCACAACGTCGTCATAATCGAAATCGACTTCGCCCACGGTCACGGTAGTGGTTGCGGTTTCGCCGTTGGCGCTGTACGCGGTTATGGTAGCGGTACCCGCGGAAGCGGCTATAACTTTTACGGTAGCCTTGCCTTCGGTTACTTCAACACCCTTCGCCGCAGACGGGAACGCCACGGTAGGATCGGAAGAAACGAAGTAAACTTTACCCGTTCCGGCTGCGGTTACCGTCAATTCCTTAACGGGTTCTTCCGCGGTGAGGCTTATTTCGGAAGCAGCCGTAAGTTCGTTTTCGGCAGTGTTTCCGTTGCCTACGGTCACCTGGACCTGAGCGGAAAGACCGGATTCGGTATAAACGGTTATATAGGCTTTACCTGCGGATATGCCCGTAACTTTGCCCACGCCGTTTACGGTTGCAACGGAATTATCGGAAGATCTGTAATACAGATGATCGTTTCTGCGGAGACCGCTTGCGCTGACGTTGAGCCAGGTGCAGGGCTGAGCGTATCCGCTGCCGTTAAACGTGATGCCGCTGGAAGTGGTCCAGAGCGTGCCGGTTATTGCGGCGGGAGCTTCAACGCTGAGCGTAGCGCCCGCGTTAGCCTTACCCGTATCGGGGTAAACGGTTACTACTATATCTTTACTTACGTTGTTTCCGTCGTAGATGTTGCTCTGCGCGTAAACGTGTACGGTGGTCTGGCCGACGCCCTTTGCCTGAATGTGTCCTTTATAAACGGTGGCTACGGTAGCGTCGTCGGTGGACCAGATAAGAGGATCGTTGGTGTTTGCGGGTTCGAAAGAAGTTCCCACGGTATAATCGGAACCTACGCGGAGGTCGATGGCGTCGTCGGAAACTTCAAGGTCGGTAAGAGGTACTACGGTGGTAAAGTTATGATCGTCACCGCCGATAGCGCTGAATACCTGTACGGTGGCAACGTCTTTATAGAATTCGTTGCCCCTCATCATGGCCTCTATTCCCTTAGGTCTGTATGCTTCGCCGGTCATTCTGTCGATCAGAGCGAAGTTATCGTTGGTAGTACTGCCTGGCCTTCCGCCTTTGCCCATTGAACCGTTATCCCATACCACGGGAACCATGTTGGTGGAGCTCATATAAGCTACCATTACTTCGAAGTAGAAAGAGGTTGCTTCTTCGCCGTTTTCATATATACCGTCCTGTCTGCCGGCGCCGTATTCTCCGAACCATACGGGGATGCCCTTAGAGGTGAAGCCCTCTACCACTTTCTGTATGGAACCTGCGTATTCGCGGGCGCGCGCCTTAGTGTATTCTCCCGAAGGAGGATTGGAAAGGCCGAGATATTGATCGTAATCGTGCACCTGGAACATGAACTTGTTGGTGGCGTTCCAAGGATCCTCGGGGAATTTGAAACCGTTGGATTTGTCTGAAGAAGTTGCAATGTTTGTGTACCTTGCGCCGACTATGAGCCAACGTTTAACGTTGTTGCTGCCCGTTTCGCGAACGGCGTTGGTGAAGAGTTGGTTGTAAACCATTATAGCCGCGGTATCTCTCTTGATGCCGGTGGCGGAGCCGTCGTTACCGGCTACTTCGTTCAGCGCTTCGAAGAGAAGATGTTCGTCGTAATCCTTGAACCTTTCGGCTATCTGCTTCCAGGCGGCGTAGAAGCGGTCCTGCGCTTTCTGCCAGGTCGCCGCGTTTCCATTGGGGTACGAAGCTATAACGCCGTTTGAGATCCAACCGCTGGCGGCGCCGCCGTCATGGTGCATATTTATAGCGACGTACATACCCTGTTCGATGATGTAGTCAACTACATCCTGCACTCTGTCAAGAAGGTCTGCCCTTACGGTGTAAGGCTCGTTGGAACCGATATTGTTGTTCCACGTAACGGGAACGCGCACGGTGTTGTAGCCGAGATCGTGCACTTTTTTGAAGAATTCCTTCGTGGCTCTCGGGTTGCCCCAGCCGTTGTCGCCGCTGCCGGAGTCGAATCTGTTGCCGTAGTTCCAGCCTACGCCCATTTCATAAACCAGCTCGTCGGCAGTAAGTTCTTTGAAAGGCATGGGGTGGCCTTCGGAAACTTCTTCTTCGGCCACGGCCTTGGTCTGCGTTCCGCCGGCCGCTATGAACGGCGTTAAAGTAAACGCGAGAACGGCAGATAATAAGAAATATTTTATCTTTTTAAGCATATTTTACCTCCTATGCTATATTTTATCAGTTTCTGGGCCATTTTTTGGCTGCTTCTACCGTGCAGTAATCAACGCATTCGTCATAGCCGAATCTCTTGCACGCGTCTATCATGGATTCTACGTAATACTCAAACTGCGCGTCGGTATTCGCGCGGAGAGCGTTCCACGTATATTCTTTAAGCGT
>JAGCZN010000095.1 GCA_017959995.1 Clostridia bacterium | reverse complement strand
TTGCCCGCAGTGAGATTTTTAAGACTTCCTGCGGTGCCGACATCGTTGATACCGTGGGAAATGACCGCGTAACTTAAAACCGCGGCGTCGGTGCGGGCTTCTACGGGAGAAATACCGAGATCTTTAACGGGTTCGCGCGCGTACATGGTGGCGATGCTGCCGCAGAGGTGGCCGCCCGCCGAAAAACCGATAGCGGCAACGTGGGCGGGATCGGTAAACTGAGCTTTCGCCTCTCTGCGTATATACGCCATAGCCATGGCCGCTTCACAAAGTTGCGTGGGATAAACGGAAACGGGCGCGACGGAATACCTTAATATATACGCGTTGAAGCCTTCGGCATAATACGCTTCGGCTATCGGCTCGGCTTCCCTGTCGGAACAGAACGCATAGCCCCCGCCCGGCAGAACGAGCATTGCGGGATACTTTCTTTCAACGTTTATTTCAGGGCTGTTTTCGTGCAGTAATACCGTTAGTTTGCCGCCTGCGTTTTCACCGCGCGGCAATTTGAAATATTCGTACAGATCAACGATAAAAGTTTTCATAAGTCCCCCTTTTCTCACATTAACGTTATATTTTATTGTTTTTCGGCAAGCCTTCTGCCCATCAATATACCCATTACGGAAGCCATCATAAGTCCCCTCGTCCATCCGCTGGAATCCCCGAGGCAATGCAGGCCTTTTACGTTGGTTGTAAAGTTTTCGTCCATCTTTACCCTGTTGCTGTAAAATTTAAGTTCGGGCGAATAGAGCAGCGTTTCTTCCGAAGCGAAACCCGGAACGACCATATCCACCGCCTGAATGAAATTTATGATATTTATCATTGCACGGTAAGGCATTGCGGCAGTTATATCGCCGGCTACGGCATCCGCAAGAGTCGGGCGGACGTTGGACTGCGCAAGTTCCTTGGGCCACGTTCTCTTTCCGTCGAGAATATCGCCGAAACGCTGAACGAGAATGTGCCCCGCGCCGAGCATATTGGTAAGTTCGCCCACCTTCTGCGCGTAGGCTATAGGCTGGTTGAACGGCTCTGAAAAATTGTGCGAACAAAGTATTGCAAGATTGGTGTTATCCGACTTGTATTCCTTGTAAGAATGGCCGTTTACCACCGCAAGGTCGTTATCGTAATTTTCCTGACTTACGAAACCGCCGGGATTCTGGCAGAACGTTCTCACCTTGTTTTTGAAAGGGCGCGGATAGCCTATTAGTTTGGATTCGTAAAGCACCTTGTTTACTTTTTCCATAACTTCGTTTCTTACTTCCACCCTGACGCCTATATCGACCGTGCCGGGAAGGTGCATAATATTGTTCTGTTCGCAAAGTTTTTCAAGCCAATCCGCTCCGCGGCGGCCCGTGGCTATGACCGTACTTTCGGCGCGAACCTCGGTTTCCTTGCCTTCGTGAAGAAGCCTTACTCCCTTGCACTCGCCGTTTTCGAGTATGATATCCGTGCACTCGTGGCTAAAAAGCATTTCAACGCCGTGGTTTTGCAGAAATTTTTCTATTTCAAGATAGATATGCTGAGCTTTTTCCGTTCCCATGTGCCTTATGGGACAATCTACGAGTTTAAGGCCCGCCTTGATAGCCTGTTTGCGTATCTCCTTTACTTCCTCAAAATTGCCGATACCTTCAATATGTGTATCGGCACCGAATTCAAGGTAAATTTTATCCGCATAATCAATGGTTTCCTGCGCCTTTTTCGCGCCGATAAGCGCCGGAAGATCGCCGCCTACCTCGTAACTTAAGGAAAGTTTTCCGTCGGAAAACGCCCCCGCACCCGAAAAGCCCGTGGTTATATGGCAATACGGCTTACAGTTCATACATTTCTGCGTTTTGATCTTAGGGCACGCGCGCCGTTCGATATTCACGCCTTTTTCAACGAGAACGATCTTTTTCGCGCTGCCTTTCGCTATCATTTCGTAAGCGGTAAATATTCCGGCGGGGCCGGCCCCCACGATAACTACGTCGGTTTTCATCTTTTCACCTCGATTTTATCCCGTTACCGGGAACACCTTGCTAATATAGCAGAATATTGTAAATTTGTCAATAAATTATCGTTCGGTTTTACAAAATCAAAAAATAAAAACCGCAAATTTACCGAAGTGTACGCGTATCGTAAAAAGACGCGCTAAGTAAAGATCAGGGCATTGAAAATTTTCAATGCCCTGACCGTAAGTTTATGTTCTTTGCGGGAAATTTCATCAGGCTTCGATGAAATCCGTAGGAAGGGTTATCGTCGTCGTACCTATATCGGTGAATTCGTATACGTAATTTTCACCGGCTACTTCCAAACGGGTTAAAATGCCGTTTACGAATTTCATTGTGAAACTGCCGCTTGAATCTACAAACACGTACGTCTTATCCGATTCGATATACTTTAATCTGTCATAATCCGTATTACCGAGAAAGTTTGCAATAACGCCGATGGATTTTCCGTAATAATTTTCATACAATTTGATGGTATCCGCCGTATGTCCCCAGATCATCTCGCCTTCATCTTCTCCATTGATATAAGAGTCAACGCCGATTTTGCCGGTACTTTCGTTATACGTATCGGCTTTTAGAACAAAAATCGCTCTGTTCCCGTCATATTCCTGCGCCTTCTCGGTTTCGATCTTCCCGTCGGCAACCTTTATCTCCACGTCGCCTATCTTCGTGGTAAAGTTCATAATAAGCAAGCAAAGAGGATCCCCGATCTTATCCGTATAAGAATCGTAATCGGCTTTCGTTATTTTGTATTCGTCCGTGCTTTCGGTATAGGTTGCGGTATTAGTTTTACCGCCGAGCGTTACGGGCAGAACGATGGCGAGCGTTATGCCCGCGATTAAAACCGCGGCGATAACGACAGATACTACTTTATGGGTTATGATCCACGTTTTTACTTTGTTGAAATATTCCTTCATGTGTTGTTTCTCCTAAACGTTTAATATAAAAAAGCGTTACCTTTCATACGGCAAAATGCCGCCGTGAAAAATTACGCTTTGTTTTTTGATATGGTTGTATTACACGAAAAGAGCGCGGTTAAACTGTTTTTCTGTCTGTAAGAAATTATCGTAAACTTCATAACGATCGTAAAGTTCCTTTCCGGTAAAACTGTAATAATTATATCATTTGCTTTAACGATTTGGCAATAAATACGGGGTTGTTTACAACGATATTTTCAATTTTCGGGTTTTTATAAACCCTGTTGCCACGCACTTTTCACCTTTTTGCCCGATCTTTCGCTGCGCCGTCCTTTTCCCCGTCTATGCAAGCGAGATAATTTTTCATAATTGAAAACAGGTCGTTGGTTATTACGTGTTCTATACGGCAGGCGTTATCCTCGGCAACGGCCTTTTCCGCGCCTATACCTACGAGAAGACGAGTTATAACGCCGTGGCGATCGTAAACGTCTTTCGCCTTTTTCTCCCCTGCCTCGGTAAAATCTATATCTCCGTTTTTATCTATTATTATATAACCGTTTTTCTGCAGAAGATTAACGGCGCGAGAAACGCTTGATTTAGCATAACCGAGTTCGGTAACGATATCTACCGAACGCACCTTGCCTATTCTTTTTTTTAGCAGCAGTATCGTTTCCAGATACATTTCTTCGGATTCACGGGTTCGCATCGGCTAACCTCCTTTTCAATTATATTATATACCGTAAAAAAAGTAAAGCGAAAATGCCGGTTTTACCGATTTACGTTATTTTGCAATACGCGGCGAGAGACTTTACCGTTTTACGCTCGTATATAAAATAAATTGCGATAAGCGAAAAGAAGAACGAAACGCTTCCACCGAAAAGCACGTCGGAAAAATAATGCGCGCCCATACGTATACGGGCATACGCCACGATTCCCGTTATAAAAACGGAAAAGCAGGCAAAAAATACTTTCCATTTAAGCGCGGCAAACTTCTGAAAAACGTAAGGTAAGGCTATGAGCGTGTAAACTATTCCCGCAGACGCCGTATGGCCGGAAGGGAAGGATTTGACAGCGTCTTCCGTGCCCGCGGATAAAACCAGCGCTTTGAAACTTTCGGGATAACCGTTAAATTTATACCAAGGAGTAAATTCACCGCCGTATGCGTTTAACGCCCTGTATCTTACCCTTTTGTTTATAAGTTTAAGCCCTTGCGAAAACACCTGCGACGCAAACGCCACGAATAAAACGGCTACGGCAAAAGAGAGTTGCGCCCTTACGTTCTCTTTTCCCGTGAACATTACGCCTACCGTTACCGCTATGCCGACGATCATTCCCGTTATCACCTCTACCGCGATAACCAATGCCTTTCCGTTTATTGCGGAAGCGCCGAGAGCAAGCGCGTTTTTACGGATCCTTGCGGGGATCGTAAAACAACAAACGGCGATCGCGATTACGCAAACGGCGCATACGATATACCGAACGGCGGGTTTACCGAAATAGAACGCGTTCCAGTATATCACCGCGAAAGCATAACACAAAAAAAGATAAAGCGGCGTTTCGCCGTATATTTCGATAAAACGGGAAAATCCGTTTGAAGAATAGTATTCCCCTTCTTTCAGGTCGGCGAGAAAACCGCTTAAATCGTAATCGAAAACGGCCGCTACCGTAGCAAGCGCGGCGAATACGGCGAACGATATTATAAGATATAATAAAACGGATCTTTTTTCCATTACAGTCTCGTGTTGAACGTGCCTATTATCTCGCTTACGGAAGCGACGTAGGCAAACGTTCCCGGATACTTTTTAAGAATATCTTTGAAGTTCTGAATCTGTCTCTTTTTTACCACGCAGATGAGAAGGCTTTTTTCCTTATGTTCGTACATTCCCTTTGCGGGAACAACGGTAACGCCGTGTTTGAGCGTGGAGAGTATTTCGTCGGACAGTTCGTCGGGCCGGTCGGTTATAACCTCGAATTTCAGCGCGGTTTTTGCTCCCTGTGGGATAACGTCGCATATTCTGGCGGAAATGAACTGAAATATAAGCGCTAAAAGTATGGGTTGAACGCTCTGAATTCCGAACTGAAATTCACCGGCATCTAAATTATACGAATAAACTATTGCCGATATACCGATTATTGCGCTGTTTACGATAAATATACCCCATTGAACGCTGAAAGCGGGATTTTTACGCTGAATGAACGCGCCTAATATATCGGCGCCGCCGGTACTTCCGCGAACGCTGAGAACGAGTGCGAGCGATAC
>JAGCZN010000094.1 GCA_017959995.1 Clostridia bacterium | reverse complement strand
GTTTACGGCGTTTATTGCGTGTTCGGCGCAAAACTTTTCCGCATCGGATCCAAGTTGATGCGGCGTTATCGCGTCCGTTTCTTTCAGCGTGTATCCCGCTTTGTTCGCGCCGATGATAAGGTAGCCCTCGGCTTTCAGCGCGTTCACAGCCTTCCACACGGCGCTCCTTGAAACGTTGTATTTGATTGCAAGTTCCTGCCCGCTAACGGTTTTGCCGCCGGAAAGATCGGAAAGGATATCGTATTTCAGCATAAAAAAATTTTACCATAACGCGCCGGCGGGTGTCAAGCGTTGTCGCCGCCGCGTGAAAGGTGAAAAGGCTTCGCCGTGAATTGCCGCTATTGCGGCCTTACGCCGCATTCACCATTCACGTTTCCGCAGGAAACAATTCATCATTCATCATTCATCATTCACGAACTGTTAAAATTTCACAAAACGGCATATCTATGCGTAAAACAAACGCACTTTTCGTCAAATTCAAATAAAAAAATTTGAAATACGCAAAATATTCTTAAAATCCCTTGTGTTTTGATTATAAAAGTGGTATCATAATTTAGGCGTCGAAAGGTCGGGAAAATGCGCCTGAAAAGGTAGTAATTTATTCGGATTTTCTTATCGCCTTAATCAATCGGAAAAAATAATACCGGAGGTAATAAATGTCTAATCAAGCGAAGGTGCCATTCACGGGTACCAAGGCCCAGGAAGCCAGACTGAACAAGGTTTTGAGAGGCCTGAAAAACGTTGACGGCGCGCTTATGCCCGCCTTGCAGCAAGCCCAGGATATTTACGGTTATCTGCCTATAGAGGTGCAGGAAATAATAGCCGATAAGTTGGGGCTTTCCCTTGCGGAAGTTTACGGCGTTGCCACGTTCTATTCACAGTTCACGTTAACGCCCAAGGGAAAGTACAAGATAGGCGTGTGCCTCGGCACGGCTTGTTACGTAAAAGGTTCGGGCGATATTTACGCAGAACTTCAGAAGCAACTCGGCATAGAAAGCGGCATAACGCCCGATCTTCAATTTTCTTTGGACGCAACCCGCTGCGTAGGCTGTTGCGGTCTTGCTCCGGTAATGGTAATAAACGACGACGTTTACGGCAAGCTCACCAAAGATCAGGTAGCCGGCATCCTTGCCAAATACAAGAATTAAGGGGGCACAGGTATGAATTATAACGAACTTATCGCCATAAAGGAGCGCGCGCTTAAAACCATGGGCCCGCGCGAGGCGACGCATAATCTTAAAAACATAGAGGAACGCACCGTTCTTGTCTGCGGCGGAACGGGCTGTACTTCGGGCAAATCGAGGGCTATATTCAAGGAATTCAAGGAACGCGTAGCCAAGGACGGAATAACCGAAAAAGTGCACGTTATCATGACGGGGTGTTTCGGCCTGTGCGCGCTCGGCCCGATAGTTATAGTTTATCCGGAAGGCGCTTTTTATTCGCAGGTTCAACCCGAATACGTTGACGAGATAGTTGACGAACACCTTCTGAACAATCGCGTGGTAACCAAATATCTGTATAAGGAAACGGTTACCGACGAGGGTGCCATAAAGGCGCTGAACGAAACGCAGTTCTATAAAAAGCAGAACCGCGTGGCGCTGAGAAACTGCGGCGTTATAGATCCCGAAAACGTTGAAGAATACATCGCGCGCGACGGGTATCAGGCGCTGTACAAGGTAGTTACCTCTATGACGCAGGACGACGTGGTTAACGTTATGCTCGCTTCAGGCCTGCGCGGCCGCGGCGGCGCGGGTTTCCCCACGGGCAGAAAATGGATGTTCGCCAAGGCTTCCAAAGCCGAAAAGAAATACGTTCTGTGCAATGCCGACGAGGGTGACCCCGGCGCGTTTATGGACAGATCCGTTCTCGAAGGCGATCCCCACGCGATAATCGAAGCTATGGCGATAGCCGCCTACACGATCGGTTCCGACCAAGGCTATATTTACGTTCGCGCGGAGTATCCCATCGCGGTTCAGCGCCTTAAAATAGCCATAAAACAGGCTAAGGAATACGGGCTTATCGGCAAGAACGTGTTCGGTACGGACTTCAGTTTCGACGTAGACGTACGCCTCGGCGCGGGCGCGTTCGTGTGCGGTGAAGAAACCGCCCTTATGGTTTCCATAGAGGGTAACCGCGGCGAACCGAGACCCAGACCGCCTTTCCCGGCAGTCAAGGGGCTGTTCGGCGTACCCACCATACTCAACAACGTTGAAACGTACGCCAACGTAGCGCAGATAATACTTAAAGGGGCCGACTGGTTCGCTTCCATGGGCACCGAAAAGAGC
>JAGCZN010000012.1 GCA_017959995.1 Clostridia bacterium | reverse complement strand
CGGCGGCGCCGTAAACGTCGTGTTTTCTGTCGCCTACCATAACGGCGGAGTTGGCGTCGGCTATATTTGCGGCATACATCGCATAGCGTATCACGTCGTCTTTTTTCGTAAGATTCCCGCTAAGATCCGCTCCGCACACGTAATCGAAATATTCAGCCATTTCAAACTTGTCAAGTATGCGTTTTGCGGCCGATTCGGGCTTTGATGTGGCGAGTATAAGTACGTACCCTTCGTTTTTCAGCCTTTTTAGCGCAAGATAAGCGTCCGGGTATGGAAGGTTTTGGAAAATACCTGTCGCGTCAAAGTATTCGCGGTAGAAAATTACGCCTTTTTGTGCGTTTTCGGGGGTTAATCCGTAATATTCGATAAATGATTCGCGAAGCGGCGGGCCTATGAATTTATAGAGTTCTTTTCTTTCCGGTGGCGCTATCCCGAGTTTTTCAAGCGCATATGCCACCGAATTCGTTATTCCTTCTCCCGGATCGGTGAGCGTGCCGTTAAGGTCGAACAAAACGTATCTTATTTTTCTCATAACGGTAAAATTATATCAAAAACGAACCGAAAAAGCAACGGCAGGTGAATTTTTTGTAAAAGAGCGGCGTTTTATAACGCAATACGCCGTATACCGTAAAAGTTTGCCCGATCACTTTTTCAGAGAGATAAAATCTTCTTTATGTTTCAGAAAAACCTCTACGAGTTTTGGATCGAAGTGCGAACCTTTTTCGTCTTTTATAACCTGAACGGCTTCTTCCGCCGTCATTGCTTTTTTGTAACAGCGTTCTGAAACGAGTGCGTCGAAAACGTCGGCGATCGCCATAATTCTTGCGGAAAGAGGAATTTTTTCCCCTTTAAGATGTTCGGGGTAACCGGTTCCGTCCCATCTTTCGTGGTGATACGTCGCGATGTCCGAGGCAAACGACTGATATTCCTTGTCGGTAATTCCGTTCAGTACTTCCGTAACTACCGCTCCTCCCGCCGCGGCGTGTTTTTTCATGTGCTCGAATTCTTCTTTCGTCAGTTTGCCGGGTTTTTTCAGAATGCTGTCGGGAATGATTACTTTTCCTATATCGTGCATAGGCGCAAGCGTAAATATCAGCGAAATAAAGTGATCGTCCAGCAGTTCGGTATAAACGCCGTCTTTTCTCGCGTATTCCGCAAGTATTTTTACGTATGCGCTGGTACGGGAAATGTGTTCGCCCGTTTCCATATCTCGGTTTTCTATAAGGTTCGCAAGCCCCGAAATCATATGAAGTTGCATTTCGGAGATCTTTTCCTGGTTGAGTATAAGTTCCGCCTGAATGTCCTGCTGAACCAAGTCGTTATAATAAATATAGCATAGGCTTGCGCTTATCGCTATTGCGGTGTAGGTAATATTTATGTTGAAAAACGTCATGGGTATTATTCCGGCAATAAGTATCACGAGGATCATACCAATCGTATATAAATCTCTGTGGCGGAATTTTTTGCCCACTATGGCCATACTGACAAGCAGATAGATAAGGCTTATGAAATAAAACACTTCGTATATGAAAAAGAGGTCGCCGCGGTGATAACCTTCCCAGTTGAAATAAAAAACCCAACCGAAAGGCGCGGCTATCGTCTCCGCAAGCAAATTGATTACAAAGAAAACGATGGCGAACTTCGCCTGATTTTTTAATCCGAGCGCGCCGGTGAACAATATTCCGAGCAACGGCGCTACGGAAAACTGTATTACCGTCAGGACTGTCAGCGGTAGAGCCAGAGTTTCGTTGTAAAAACCGCAGTGCACGGCAAATTCCGCCACGGAACAAAGTATTACGGAAACAAAAGTAAGTAAATACCAGATTTTTTGTTCTTTCGTGAATCCGGAGTAGTGAAGAACGTGAAGCGACATGGAAATCATCAGCAGTTCCGTCAGGATTGTCGTACAGATATAAAAAGAAGACATTATGAAATTCTCCGCTTATTTATTATATTTTAACAGAAAATCCTGTTGTTTTCAAGCGTTAAAAGCCCTTCGCAAAAAAAATTCGACAAATCTTTGTCGCCGCAAGGCAAATATTGCGGACGATTAAAAAATAATCGCCCTGCTTTAACGCCTGCGGCTCCTTTATCCCGCGGATATTTTCTTTGAAAATCTCCGCGGGAGTCCTATAAATTCGGTTCGGGACGGCAGAGGCCGTAAGTTTAATTCCGTTACAAGTAAACTACCGCGAACGGCAAAGAGCCGTTCGCGGTAGTTTGGTCGAGGTGACGAGACTCGAACTCACGACCTCTTGGTCCCGAACCAAGCGCGCTACCAAACTGCGCTACACCTCGATACGCATATAACAATATATACCATTTTATAAAAAAAATCAACCGAATTTTACCGTTTTGAAAAAATTTTCCGTATATTCTCGGCAGAACGCGCGCCTTGCTATTTTCTTGCGTTTTATACCCGCTTATGGTATAATTCAATCAAAAAATAATTTTTTTCGGATTTGTTGTAACAATTCGGTAAAAAAAACGGTCTATATATACGGATAGCGTTAAGCCCCGTATGTCGGAAAGGGATATGAACAGCGAGGCGTTTAACAAATATCTGAAGCAGATGAGAACCAGCGAGAAAGCTTTCCGCGCGGTTTACGAATATTATCTGCCTAAAATCAAATATCACGTAATTTCCGTATACGGAAACAGCGTGGACTTTGAGGACGTAGCGCACGATGCGTTCACGAAGATGATACGCCTTGAAAATCCGCCGGAAGTTACGAACCCCACGGCGTGGGTGTACAGGATATGCGACAACGTTGCAAACGATTATCTTCGCGAAAAAAAGGGGATAATTACGCTTGACGAGAGGATGGAAGCGCCGTCGACGTCGGTGAAAACCGTGTCGGCCGCGGAGAGCGAAGCCGATTATTTTACCCTTATAAGGAAACTCGGCAAAGAAGATTCGGAAATAATCCTTCTCGTTACGTGGGAAGGTTACAACCTTAAAGAGGCCGCGGAAATTCTGGGGCTTACTCACGGGGCGGCGAGGCAGAGATATTCGCGGGCGCTTAAAAAACTGAAAGCGATACTCAAAGGGTATTGATATGTCGTTAAGAAAACTTGCCCGCCTGAAAAGGGCGGAGGAACAAAAAATATTAAAGGAGCACGAAGGGCTTTACGGGCGGATAGTAGCGGAAAATTACCCGAAAGAAGCCGAACCGTATTACCGTGAAGAAAAGCCCGTTTCAAAAAGGCGGCCTTTCGCGTTGATCGGCGTGGCGGCGGCCGCGGCGCTGGTGTTCGCGGTTTCGTTTGGCGTTATTCGATTTATAGGCGCCGCCGCACCGAACGGCAGACTGGCTGAACGGGCCGCAAATAGTTATAGCGGCGTTACCGAAGCCGTGAATGACGCTCAATCGCTTTCGCCGATTCCCGGGGGGATTACGGCGTCGAACATCGTATCGGTTGAAAATTTTCTTTCGGGATCGAGGCTTGCTCTTGTGGGGCTTAATTACAAAGTTACCGAAAAGAAAAATGAGGGGCAAACGGAATTTTACAGAATTCAGGTCGACACCTGCTCGGAGTACCACGTTTTCGATATAATAGTAAACGTGAAAAACGATTTCGATTTCGAATCCGAGTTGCTTCCGTGGGAAAAGGCAACCCTGCGTACGGACGATAGCGGCCCGTTCGAAATAACGTACGCCGCGGTGATAAAACAGCGTGGCGACTATTACGTTTTCAACACGAAAGCAAAGGTGGATACGGGCAGAGAAACGTATTATATAACCTACAATTACGTTTCGGAAAATCCCGAATGCGAACTTATCGAGCTTATCTACTATTATATAAAACCCGCTGAATGAAGGAGAGCAACGCATGAAAAAAATTGCCGCTTTGTCGCTTGCGTTTTTCATCGTACTGTTCGCGGAAGGGTGCGGGATTATCGGCGGAGCGATTCTTAAAAGCTGTGTGGACGGCGATACGAGCGTTATCACTCACAGGCTGATAAGCGTAAGGTGTAATTTCACTACTGCCGACGGCTATCTCAACGGCCTTGGGCTTGACGAGGTTTTTTCCTTGCTTGACGATCCCTACGCCACCGGCTATAAATATTCCGACGCCAACGATTACGAATATTTCGTGTTTACGCAGAAAAGCGTAAGGGAAATAAATATAACCGTGGTTCCGTACGGCAAAAACTTCCCTTATCGGGAAACCGTCAGAGGGGAAAAAACGTCGGAAGGCGGGCTGGATATCGAATACGCTTTCGAAACTCGGCGACACGAAGATTATTACGAGTTCAGATGCCGCGCGAAGGTGGAATGTAAGGGAGACGTAGCTTTCGTCAATTACAATTATTCGTCCGTGTCGCCTTTATGCGAGATTATAGAACTCGTAACGGCGTTATTCTACGCAAAGGGATAAGTGATAGTATGAAAAAGATTTTAATAATTTTTTCAATTCTGATAATATTCGTATTCTCTACGTTCGCGTGCAGTTCGCCTAACGGCGCCGAGCCGGGCATTGAAAACGGTAACGACGTAGCATCTTCTCCCGTAACGGAAAGCAATCTGAACGACCTGAGAACCGTAGCGGGACGCGGCTGGGGATACGCCCTCGTCGCGGGGGACTGCGTCTTCACGGAAGAAGGATACTACAAGTTTTCCGATATACTCGAATACCGCCTCTACCGAGACGGCGTAACGCTCGGCAAACCCGATGAAAGAGACGTGTTCTTCGCTCGCGGCGAAAAGTCGGTTTACGGCGTTTACCGCGCGAAAAAGGGCGATTATTATGCTTTTTCCGCCGATTACGCCGATCCTCGGGTGCGTTATGCGAAGATAGAAGTAACCGGCGTTTCCGATATGGAAGAGGCCTTTATGGGGCAGGGCGGCGATGAAACGAAACTGTTTATTATAGGCTCAAAACTTTACGCCTACGATTTCGGGGAAATGAAAACGCTTGCCGAAACGGACGTAAACGCCGAAGAGTTTTCCGATTTCGGATTTTACCAGAAAGGCAGTTCGGCGGTAGCCGTCAACGCGTCGCCCGTAAAAATATACGTTTACGACGGCGATGCCCAAGCGTTTTCAACCGTAACCGCGGGCGAAGGTTTTTCTCTGCCCGACGGCTGCGTTCCCGCCGAGATCGACGGAACGTACTTTTTCGGAAAAGAAGAAGGGCAGTATATCAGTCTTACGGGCGGTGAAGTAAGCGCCGATACGGTTGAAAAGTACGCGGATTATATTGCCGCTTCGGATAAGGCGGTATCGTCGCAGGGGGAATTTACCGTCGGCGTTGAAAACGGAGAGGCCGTTCTGAAAGAAAACGGTGAAACGGTAGCGGAATTTACCGGCGGAATTATCGCGAATAACGTGCCGGAAGTTGCCGCTATGGAGGATAGAAGAAAAGGCGAAGAAGGCGCTTTATCGGTCGTTTCCGCGGAATTCCTTTACGGAAAACTTTTCCTCGTGATAGAGAAGGAACCCGTATCGAAATTCGTGGGGCTCAGGAATCTCAACGAAGGCATTCCGCAAACGGTAGTAAGTTACGAACTTGACGGCAGCGGGCGGTTTTCGTTCTGCGGAATGATAGATTTTACCTGGTTCAGCATATACAAAATTGTAAAACTGTAAAAGCGTTTTACGCGGATTTTAAGCCGCGGCGAAATACGCTTTACGCATTGCCCCGCGCCCCGCAGCCGCAAGGAAAACGCGCGGGGCTTTCGGTTTGTTTTTTTCGTGAGGGGAAAAAGCGTTTTCTTCAAAGTGATTGACAAACGCGTTATCTTGTAGTATTATATAAAAAATATACAAAATATAAATACGGAAAACGAAAAAAATAAGGAGTATGTTTCATGCCAACGGTCATTAAAGAAGCGTCGCACACTTTCAGCGAATATTTGTTGATACCCGGTTATTCTTCGAAGGACTGTATTCCTTCCAACGTCAGTCTTAAATCGCCGCTCGTTAAGTTCAGAAAAGGCGAAGAACCCGCGCTTTCGGTGAATATTCCCATGGTTTCCGCCGTGATGCAGTCGGTTTCGGACGATAAACTCGCCGTTGCCCTCGCTAAAGAAGGCGGAATATCCTTTATTTACTGTTCGCAGTCGGTTGAGGACGAGGCCGCCATGGTTGCGAGAACGAAGGCGTATAAAGCGGGGTTTGTGATAAGCGATTCCAACGTGCGCCCGCAGGATACCCTTGAAGAAATTCTCAGACTGAAAGAGAGAACGGGCCATTCCACCGTTGCCGTAACGGAGGACGGTACCGCCGAAGGCAAACTTCTCGGTATCGTAACGGGCAGGGATTACAGGGTTAGCCGTATGGCGCCCGATCAGAAGGTAGAAACGTTCATGACTCCGCTCGAAAAACTCATTACCGCGCCGGAAGGCACTTCTCTGAAAGAGGCCAACGACATTATCTGGGATTATAAACTCAATTCCCTGCCCATAGTAGGCAAGGACGGTAAACTAAAATATTTCGTGTTCCGCAAAGATTACGACGAACATAAAAGACATACCAACGAAAATCTTGACGCGGAAAAACGCTACGTGGTAGGCGCGGGCATAAACACCAGGGATTACGCAGTGCGCGTTCCCGCTCTCGTTGAAGCCGGGGCAGACGTTCTCTGTATAGATTCTTCCGAAGGCTTTACCGAATGGCAGAAAATAACTATAGATTACGTGAGGGAAAAATACGGCGATAAAGTTAAAGTGGGCGCCGGAAACGTGGTAGACGCCGAAGGTTTCCGCTACCTTGCCGATTGCGGCGCCGATTTCGTTAAAGTGGGTATAGGCGGCGGCTCGATATGCATCACGCGTGAAACTAAGGGAATAGGCCGCGGTCAGGCAAGCGCCCTGTTGGACGTGTGCAAGGCGCGCGACGAATACTTTGCCGAAACCGGCGTTTACGTTCCCGTCTGTTCAGACGGCGGCATCGTTCACGATCATCACATAACGCTCGCCCTCGCCATGGGCGCGGATTTCGTAATGCTCGTTCGCTATTTCGCTCGGTTTGACGAAAGCCCCTCGCACAAAGTACTCATAAACGGCAATCTCATGAAAGAATATTGGGGAGAAGGCTCCAACCGCGCGCGCAACTGGCAGAGATACGATCTCGGCGGCAGCGCCAAGCTCTCTTTCGAAGAGGGCGTGGATTCTTACGTTCCCTACGCCGGCAAACTCAGCGACAACGTTCAGAGAACGCTCGCCAAGGTCCGTTCCACCATGTGCAACTGCGGCGCGCTCACTAT
>JAGCZN010000093.1 GCA_017959995.1 Clostridia bacterium | reverse complement strand
GCATAACGATCCCCGACAGCGTTACGAGTATCGGTTATGATGCGTTCGACGGTTGTACAAGCCTTGCGAGCATAACGATCCCCGACAGCGTTACGAGTATCGGTAATGCTACGTTCCAATATTGCACAAGCCTTGCAAGCATAACAATCCCCGACAGCGTTACGAGTATCGGTTATGGGGCGTTCGACGGTTGTACAAGCCTTGCGAGCATAACGATCCCCGACAGCGTTACTAGTATCGGTGATGTTGCGTTCTACGACTGCACGAGCCTTGCAAGCATAACATTCAAAGGAACGAAAGCGCAGTGGCAAGAAATAATAAAGGGTTCTTCTTGGAATTATAACATCCCCGCTAATTGCGTAGTTTGCACTGACGGGGAATTAAGTATTTAACAAATATGCAAAGGACTAAACTTATCGGCACAAAACATCAGCGCCCGCGGGGGATTTTGTAAATCCCCCGCGGGCGCTTGAATTACCTGTAAATAACAAATAACCGCATATAACCCGCGCGTAAAACGCAACGGATACGGTTGGCGGCGCAAAACAGGTTTCACCCGTAACCGTGCATGCGTATTTATATAATCCCGCCCCGCAATAAAAAAAGCGCAGGAATTTTCCTACGCTTTTCCTTTATTTTTGATTACTTGTTTACCTTTGCCGCAAAATCTATCACGAGGTTCTTGAATTCTTCGGCCGATTTTACGTATCTTATTTTATAATCGCCCATAACCGATTTGATGGTCACCGTGGCGTAGTTGAACATCTTTCCCCAGAAAGAGAACACCACGACTATATTGTCGGCCTTGCTGATGGGAAGATCGAACGCGTCGGTACGCCAAATGTTCTTTCTGCCGAACACGCGTTTGTCGGTAAGTACGAGCTTGATGGATTTGTATCTCAATATCGTAAACAAGAGGATCAAACCGCCGAACACAACTCCGAAAATAAGCCCTGCTATCGCCGCCCAGGTTTCCGTAATACCCGCTACGTGGAACACTACGCCCGCGGCAACGCCCGCGAGCCCCATCCAGATAAGCCTTACGAAGGCGCTGCCGGGAACGGCGGCGTCATCCGCTGCGCGGGTTATCTTTTGAATAAGCCAATAGATGCAGAGCAGGAGAACGAGAGCCAGAAGAACGGCACCCACGCCCGCCGCTGCTATATTGGATATATCAACGTGCTGTTCGCCTATATCTATAGTGCCGAGCTTAAGAAAAAGATTTACCAAACAGAATATGCCGCCGAGTATGTACAGAACGGCCGCAATGATCCTGTCAAGAAAACTCAGTTTACTGATCTTCGCCTGCTTGATAAACGCCTCATCCTTGCTTAAAGTTTTGCTGACGTAACCCATAATGAACACTCCTTATCCGTTTTCACGGTAAAATAGGCAGAATCACCCTACCTTATTTCATATTATATAATTTATAAATACGTTTGTCAATAAGTTATATGCGTTTTTTGGTGTTAATTCTGTTAAAATTACGACAAAACCGCGTTTTCGCGCGCGGCGCGCGGCTCGCGCGGCGGGCGAAGCGCCCCGTTTAACGGTCAATCGTCGCTTTCGCCGAGATATTCAAGGGCGCTCTTTTTGCGTTCGGGCAGGGAATCTCCGTGTTTCACGAACAACATCGTAACGAACGAAAGCGCCACGAAAACCGTTCCGTACCAGAAAAGCGGCGCCATACTGCCGGCGGCGTCCATTATTATACCCGAAAAAAGCGGCGTTATTATCTGCGCCGCCATGGAAGCGGTGTAGTAATACCCCGTATATTTGCCTATGTCGCTGCCTTTTGCGAGTTCGACCACCATCGGGAAGGAATTGACGTTTATTGCCGCCCAACCTATACCTACGAGCGAGAACAGTACGTACGGTACCCAGTCGGGTGAACTTCTTTTCATAAAACACGCGCCGAGGAACGAGGCGAACAGTATGG
The DNA here is from genome assembly GCA_017959995.1 of Clostridia bacterium. GTDB lineage: Bacteria > Bacillota > Clostridia > Christensenellales > Borkfalkiaceae > RGIG3732. The sequence goes on along the minus strand of JAGCZN010000093.1, from coordinate 2,079 downwards.
CCACGCCAACGAGAATGGTCTTTTTTCTGCCGAATTTTCCCGATAAGATACCTATGGGCAAAAACGCCACGAACGCGACCACCTGCGCAAATATCAAAACGAGATTGTACGTTTTGCCGAGCACGTTCACGGAGTACACGGAATATTTACTGTAAACCGCGTTGTAACCCATATACCAAAACGCCACCGAAAGCAGAATGAATATGAGCGAAGTGAGTTGCCCCTTAGTAAGTTTTGCCGTTTTTTCCGCGTTTTCCGTGGGTAATTGAGTTTCATCTTCCTCTTTCGTAATGGTGCGCGAGTTCATAAGGACCTGTTCTTTTGCGTCTATCGCGGCCTGATCTTCAAGCATTTCCGCGTTCCATTTCGGCTCTTTTACCCATATCATAAATATCGTAAGCGCCACGAGCATAAGCACGCACACGCCGCCTATGTACGCCGTATAAGGCATAAGTTGGTTCTGAACTTTATCCGTACCGACGACCATGCCGAGAGCGAGTATGATTATTCCGCCGACCACGCCCATAAGATTTATTATGGCGTTGCCCTTACTGCGAAGGGGCTTTACGACCACATCCGGCATGAGAGCCACCGCGGGCGAACGGAACAGCGACATGGCGATCAAAGTTATGAGAAGCATTACCATAAATACGATAAGCGTAAACGGGTTTTTGTATGTAAGCCGCGCGGCGTAATCGGAGCGGGCCGTGCTTACGAGTACTGAATACACGTTGTTTACGCCCACCCGCTTCGCCTCTTTCGTTTCTACGGGCGTTTCGGTTACCGTTCCGTCCAAAGAGTATTTTACGCGGAAAACCTCGTCCTCGTTTTCGTAACGGTACAGTTCGTAAACTTTATCGTCGCCGTTTCTCGAATAAACGTAAGACGCGGTGAGGTCTATTTCGGAATACCACTTTTTCGCGGCGGCGCGCTGGGTTTCGTTAAGGTCTTCGTAATTTTTGCCGTAAATTATATTCGAAACGTAATCCCTTACGCGTACGCGCTCGCCCATTTCGTTATTGTTGTTTTTGCTGCTGCGCGTGTATTCGTTATTGATTATCGCGGCGTTTTCTTCCCAAAAAAACTCCTGCGTTTCCACGGAAGATGCAGTATAATTATAATTTTCGGGCATCTGCACTATCGCGCCGAGGTTTTTATACTGGGCGTAATCGGCGAAGGAAAGCCCGAAGAAAGCCACTACCGCGCACAGCGTTCCAATAAGGACGAACGGCTTGCGCTTGCCCATTTTCGAAGTGCATTTATCCGAAATCGAACCGAACAGCGGCAACATAAACAGAGCGAGAACGTTATCGAGCGCCATGATAAGCCCCGACCAGGTTTGATTCATGCCGAATTTGTTCACTAGCATCATCGGCACTATAGCGTCGTACGCGATCCAAAAAGCCTGAATCAACAAAAACGCAAACCCGACGAGAACGACTTTTCTGTAATTGAGTTTCATACGATTCCTCTTTGGTTTCAGTTAATTTCTGTATAATATTCTGGAGCAGTTATCGCAGACGATAATTCCGCTTTTAGCGAGATTACTCTCCGAAAGTTTGGAAATTTCCGTTCTGCAATGCGGGCAGAACCCCGTGCCGGCGTATTCGTAAAGAACGGGGAAAATTTTATCCGCTCTTTTCTGTTTATAAAGCGCAAGCGCCTGCGGATCTATATCCTTTTCCATTTTTTTCAGTTTATCCTGAATTTCTTGCTGGCTCGCAGCCTTGGAAGCCTTGAACTCGGTATATTTCTGGCCGCTTTCCTTGAACTGCTTTTGCGCGGCGGCCGTCTTTTTTTTCAGAGAATTGTACTGCTCGGAAAGGGAAAGAATTTCTTCTTTAAGGTGAACTATGGATTTTTCAAGCCTTTTCAGCTCGTCCATAAGTTCCTGCGCTTTCTTCTTTACGAAATTTATCTCGTCCTCGCTCGAATATTCCTCGGAAACGCCTTCGAACTCCTTCTGCGTTTCGGTAAGTTTTACGTACGTTTCGGTGTACTTGGTATAGGCGTTATCGAACTCCGCGGCCTTCCGGTCGAGTTCGGCTACGCTGTCGTTCACCGTGTCGAGAAATTTCT
>JAGCZN010000092.1 GCA_017959995.1 Clostridia bacterium | reverse complement strand
GATGCCGGCGGAAAACCCGTTAAATCGGATAAAAAAGCCGAAACCGCCATGGAAACGCTTTACGCGTACGGCATAGATATGACCGACCGCGCAAGGAAGGGTAAGTACGATCCGGTTATCGGCAGGGAAAAGGAAATAGAGCGCATGGCGCAGATCCTTTGCCGCAGAACGAAGAACAACCCGATAATAGTAGGCGAGCCGGGCGTGGGCAATAGCGCCGTGGTAGAAGGTTTCGCGCAGGCGGTGGTCGGCGGCCTCGTTCCGGATACCCTTGCGGGGAAAACGGTGTTTTCGCTCGATCTTTCAAGGCTTCTTGCCGGTACGAGATATCGCGGCGATTTTGAGGAAAGATTAAAGCAGACCATAGGCGCCGTGGCTGAAAACGGCAACGTGATTCTGTTTATTGACGAAATACACAACCTTGTTGGCGCGGGCGCTTCTGGCGAAGGAAATTTCGACGCCGCCGATATATTGAAACCCATGCTCGCCCGCGGCGAAATAACCGTTATCGGCGCCACCACTTTCGACGAATACAGGAAATATATAGAGAAGGATCCGGCTTTCGAACGCCGTTTTTCGCAGATCGTTCTCGAGCCGCCTACCGTTGAGGACGCCGTGAAGATTCTTTCCGAACTTAAAGACAGGTACGAGGAACACCACGGAATAACGATAACCGACGAAGCCGTACGCGCCGCTTGCGAACTTTCCGATAAATACATAACGGACAGATTTTTGCCCGATAAGGCGATAGACCTTATCGACGAGGCCGCTTCAAAAGCCAAGATCAAAAGCAGCCATACGGGCGCACGTAACGTTTCCATCGGCAGGGAAGACGTAGCGGAAGTGGTTTCCGATTGGACGGGTATCCCCGTAGCAAGAATGACGGCGGACGAATCTCAAAGGCTTCTCAACCTTGAAAAAGAGCTTCACGCAAGGGTGATAGGTCAGAACGAGGCAGTCCGCGCGGTAGCTACCGCCATACGCCGTTCGCGCGCCGGCATGGGAGAGAGCGGAAAGCCCATGGGCTCGTTTATTTTCGCGGGGCCTACGGGCGTGGGCAAAACCGAACTTTCAAAGGCGCTTTCCGAGGCTATGTTCGGCGATGAGGACGCGCTTATCCGCATAGATATGTCCGAATATATGGAAAAACATTCCGTTTCCAAACTGATAGGTTCGCCCCCCGGTTACGTGGGATACGAGGAAGAGGGGCAACTTACCGAAAAGGTGCGCAGAAAACCGTATTCGGTAGTACTTTTCGACGAGATAGAAAAGGCGCACGAAGATATATTCAACCTGATGCTTCAGGTGCTTGACGACGGCCGCCTTACCGATTCCAAAGGTCGCCTTATAAACTTCAAAAACACTATAATCATTATGACTTCCAACGTGGGCGCCGCCCCCAAAAAGGAAAAACCGCGCCTCGGTTTTCTGGATAACGGCAGCGATAAATTCGGCTACGAAGAGATGAAACAAAGCATTCTTTCGGGTTTAAGCCGTCGTTTCCGACCGGAATTTCTCAACCGCGTAGACGACGTTATCTGTTTCCACCGCCTCAATAAGGAAGAATGTATGCAGATAGCCGAGATACTGCTTGAAAAAGTGAGGAAGCGCCTTGAAAAACTCAATATTTCCCTGCTGGTTACCCCGTCCGCAAAGCGCGCGGTGCTCGACCTCGGTTACAATGAGGAATACGGAGCAAGGCCGCTTAAACGCACCGTGGAAAAAGAAATTTCCGACGGCATAAGCGTTGAAATAATAAAGGGGCGCCTACGCGAGGGCGACGCGGTTACCGTGGATTACATAAACGGCGAATTTTGCTTTGAAAAAGGCAATTAACATCATTAAAATAACTTAAAAGGAGAATTTGATCATGCGTATTGAGATCGTGGTTAAAAATTACCAGATGGGTGAAAAACTCAACAACATCATCGTAAAAAAAGTAAACAAGCTTGACAAGTACTTCGATGACGAAGCCCGTTGCAAAATTTACCTTAAAAACGAGGGCAAAGACAGTAAAATGGAGATCCAGCTCGACTACAAAGGCAGCTTCATACGCGCGCAGGCTTACGCCGAAAACTTTTACGATGCGCTTGATATGGTTCTTCCCAAACTCGAACGTCAGATTTACAAGCAGCGCACCAAACTTGAAAAACAGCGCGTTGCCGCCACGGAAACTTTTGAATTCGAAGGCGCGGACGCTGCCGCCCCTAAACTCGTAAAGACCAAAAAATTCGATATGCGCCCCATGTCGGTCGACGAGGCGGTTGAAGAATTTGAAATGATAGGCCACAGTTTCTACGTATTTCTGGAGCAGGAAAGCAACAGAATAAAAGTTCTCTACCTGCGTGACGACGGAAATCTCGGCCTGATAGACCCCGTTTACAACGCCTGAAATCAACGGGCAATCGGGGGCGGACGGGCAGTACCCCCGTATTTCACGCATAAAACGTAATTATGGCTAAAATCGGGCTCGGCGTGTCAACAGCGTCGCTTTACAAAAGAAAATACAACGAAGATTCCGTAAAGTACTTAAGCGAAAACGGCGTGCGCGTGTGCGAAGTTTTTTTGGGAACGTACAGGGAATATATACCGGAGTTCGCCGAACTTCTTAAAGAGCGCAAAGGCGATATGGAAGTTCATTCCGTTCATACGCTCAACACTCATTTCGAACCGCAACTTTTTTCCGCCAATCCGCGCGCGCTTGAAGACGCTTACGAAATCGCCGAAAACGTTCTGCGTTCCGCAAAGATACTCGGCGCGAAGTATTACACGTTTCACGGCGTGGCGAGGATCAAGAAAAAAGTTTCCTATACCGATTACGCCGCGATAGGCAAAATGTATTCCGATCTGTGCGCCAAATGCGGTGAATACGGCGTTGAACTTGCACTTGAAAACGTTGAGTGGGCGCATTATAACCATCCCGGTTTTTATTCGGGGATAAAGCGTTTTTGTCCCGCGCTAAAAGGTACGCTCGATATAAAGCAGGCGCGTGAGGCCGGCGACGGTTACGACGCGTTTCTCAAAGAAATGGGAAGCGATATAGTTACCGTGCACGTTTCCGACGTTGACGCAAACGGGAAATTATGTCTTCCCGGAAACGGAATAACGGATTTCAGGGAACTTTTCTTAAAGCTTGAAGGCGTGGGATTTACGGGCGCGGTTCTCATTGAAGTGTACAACGAAAATTACGGGCGGGACGGCGAACTTATCGCCTCGTACGAATACCTTAACGATATTGCCGAAAAAATTTTCAAATAAACGGTAAAAGGAGTTTTTATTATGGGAGTAAGATACAATAACAGAAAATGGAAAGAATCCATGCGCCTGCGTTTGGATTACAACAACATGATGGCGGAGTTCGTGGGGAACAAAGAAGGATTTACCCGCAAGGAAATACGCGCAAACATGAACGTTATAGACACGGCGTATAACCTCGCGCAGTTAAAGCGCGGCCGCGCCATGATGGGCTGGACGGAACTTCCCTTCAATCAGGACGAAGTGGTTGCCGATATAATAACCACCGCCAGAGAAGTACGCAAAAATTGCGATTATTTCGTAGTTTTGGGTATCGGCGGCAGCGCGCTCGGCCCCATGGCGGTATTTCAGGCGCTTTGCCACCTTCACCATAACGAAATACCCAAGTCCAAACGCCGCGCGCCCAAATTTTACGTGGAAGACAACGTCGATCCGGAAAGAATGCAGGCCCTTTTAGACGTGATAGTTCCCGAACGCACCTTTTTCAACGTTATAACGAAAAGCGGCGCAACGTCCGAAACGATGGCGCAGTACCTGATCATAATGAAACTGCTCAAGGAAAAACTCGGCGAAAACGCGGCTTCGCATATTATAGCCACCACGTCGGAAACGAAGGGCAATCTAATTAAAATAGCGCAGGAAGAGGGGCTTAAAACCTTTTACATTCCCGACGGCGTAGGCGGCCGTTTTTCTGAACTTTGCCCGGTAGGTCTTTTCCCCGCGGCGGTTCTCGGCATAGATATAAAGGAAATGCTCGCCGGCGCCGCCTATATGGATAAGATCTGCCGCAACGAAAAAGTGTTCAAAAACCCCGCGCTTCTGCTCGCAACGTTCCAGTATCTCGCAATGAAGAAGGGCAAGAATATTTCCGTTATGATGCCCTATGCCGACGGGCTTAAACTCATTGCAGACTGGTATTGCCAGCTTTGGGCGGAAAGCCTCGGCAAGGCCAACGATAACGCGGGAAACAAGGTCTATTGCGGGCAAACGCCCGTAAAGGCACTCGGCGTTACCGATCAGCACTCGCAGGTTCAACTTTACACCGAAGGCCCGTTCGATAAAGTCACCACCTTCCTTGCGGTGGACGATTACCGCACCGTTTTCGAAATTTCCGAAGGGTGTGAAAATATCCCGGACGTCGCCTTCCTCGGCGGCCACACCATGAACGAACTGATTCAGGCCGAACGCTCCGCTACCGAATACGCGCTTACCGTTGCAAAAAGATTGAACCATACCGTTTATCTGCCGCAGATAAACCCGTTTACAATAGGTCAACTTCTGTTCCTGTTTGAAATGCAAACGGCTTACGCGGGCGAAATGCTCCGCATAAACACTTACGATCAACCGGGCGTAGAAGGCGGCAAGCAGGCAACGTTCGCCCTTCTTGGCAAAAAAGGCTACGACGAGAAGAGGGAAGAACTCAAAAACGCCCCGCAAAAGAAGGAAGATTATATAATTTAACGCTTTTCGAAAAAGATTAAAGTCCCCGATTTTATGCGAAATCGGGGACTTTTTGCATATCTTTTCATATCACGTGCCGATATGCGTATATGATGAACTGCGGCGTTGCCGCGTGAACGGTGAATTGCATTTTGCGATGCGGCGGTATCGATTCGACTGTAAGGTCAATAATTCACCGTGTGCACAAGTGCTCAATTATAGTATTCAATTATTATAAAACAGCTGCGTGGAGCAGTACGGGCAGAGCATGGCGTTGTTTTCGGCGCAGCGGTCGCACACCAGGGCGTTGCAACACGGGCAGTTTATTACCGAAGGGCCGTTTATTTCGCCGTTGCAGCAGGAACATTTCACGTTCATAAAAACCTCCTTACGCATAAATTTTTACCGTATTTTGTTAAAATATTCAAAATCGGCGCACAAATTCGGCATTTTCGGGTAAAACGCTTGCGAAAGAAACGGAAAAATGTTATACTTATGTAGTCATTTAATATAATATATAATTATATTAAGTACATATAAACGCGTGCGGCGCACGCGCGTACACGCACGCGAGAAGGGCGATTATAAAAAAGTGAGGAAAGATTATGTCTAACGAAACGAAAGTTGAAGGGCAATACGGGGAAGAGCAAATTCAGGTTCTCGAAGGGCTCGATCCCGTAAGAAAGCGGCCGGGAATGTACATCGGCTCTACCGACGCGCGCGGCCTTCACCATCTGGTGCAGGAGATAGTGGATAATTCTATCGACGAGGCGCTCGCCGGGTATTGCGATACGATCGAAGTGCGCCTTAATCCGGACGGGTCTTGTACCGTGTGCGACAACGGCAGGGGAATACCTACCGACATTCACCATACCGAAGGCATTTCCGCGGTGGAAGTGGTTCTCACAAAACTTCACGCGGGCGGCAAATTCGGCGGCGGGGGTTATAAAATTTCCGGCGGATTGCACGGCGTGGGGCTTTCGGTAGTAAACGCGCTTTCCGAATGGCTTGACGTGGAAGTTTTTCAGAAAGGCAAGCACTTCCGCCAGCGTTACAACAGGGGCGTTCCGCAAACGAGGCTGCAGGAAGTTGGCGTTTCCGATAAGACCGGTACGCAGGTAACCTTCATGCCCGACGACGAGATCTTCGAAACTACCGAATTCAATTTCGATAACCTTAAAACCAGGCTTCGCGAACTTGCCTATTTGAACAAAGGTCTTAAAATAAATATAGAAGACAAGCGCGCAGGGCAGGAGCGGCGCGAGGAATTCTGCTTCGAGGGCGGAATAATCCACTTCGTTGAAGATCTTAACCAATATAAAGAAGTTCTGTTCGAAACCATTTATTTCGAGCAGCGTTACGGCGAAAACGAGGTGGAGATAGCCATGCAGTATAACGACGGCTATAACGAAACCATTTTCAGTTTCGCCAACAATATAAACACCGAGGAAGGCGGCGCCCATCTCGACGGGTTCAAGGCCGCCCTTACCAAGATAATAAACGATTTCGGCAGGAAACTC
>JAGCZN010000091.1 GCA_017959995.1 Clostridia bacterium | reverse complement strand
CTACGGAAAGGATTCGTACACCGAATGGGTGAACGTAAGCACGTACGTATACAGAGTATCGTACGACGTGATGGGCGGCGTAGCGTTGGCCGACGAATTCAAGGCTGTCGGAGACGAAATGGATCTGCCCGGAACGGAAAAAGCGGGCTATGAATTCGGCGCATGGTACTTAACGCCCGTCGGCACTACGGGCGGCGGCAAGAAATACGACAGCGACGTATTCGAACTGACGGGCGATCTTCTGCTTTACGCGGGATACGTTCCGAAACAGTTTGAAGTAACGCTTGAACTTAACAACGGCGGATATTTTGCCGTTGATCCGGGCGAAACCACGGCTACGTATCTGCAATCTTACGTACTGCCCGTACCCGAATGCGGCGACGCTACCAAAGTGTTCAACGGCTGGTATACCGAAGCCAACGGCAGAGGTATCAGATACACCGACGGCAACGGCGTTGCACTCAACGTATGGAGAGATATCGAAGATAGGATTCTCGTGGCGTATTGGATAGATATGTTCCACTACAATCTGTTGAGAGACGATACGTATTCCGTTACCGCTATAGCCGATAAAGGCATTATAAACGCTACCCACCTGAAGATTCTTCCCGTATATAACGGAAAGCAGGTTTCCACGGTAGAAGGCAACGCGTTCATCAACGCAAGAAAACTTGTTTCGATAGATATACCCGATACCATCAGAAACATTGAAACCGGTACGGCGTTCCTCAACTGTTCCACGTTGACGGATATAAATATATATGACGCGCACGAAGCGTATCCCGACGACGTTGTAGTTCAGAACCTTGAAAAGGGCAACTATTACTCCATCGACGGCGTTCTGTTCTTCGATAACGAATTCAACGGCAAGGAGATCTCTTTCTATCCCGCCGGCAGAAGCGGCGAATACGCCATTCCCGAAGGAACGGAAACTCTTCCTACCAACGTATTCTCGAATTCTTTGATCACGAAAATGACCATTCCCGCGAGCGTAACCAGTATAAACGCGTCGGCGTTCTTACAGTGCCGCAGTCTCGTTGAAATAGTGTTCGAAGAAAGCGAAGGCGAACCTAAACCGCTTGAACTTGGCGACAGGGCTTTCAGATTGTGCACGGCGCTGGTATCTATAGATCTTCCCGCGAGGATAGCCAACTTCAACCGTGACGTTTTCGAAAGTTGCAACGCGCTGGCTTACGTAAATATCACCGGCACGCCCGTAGGCACGGCTCTATTTACCAGTAAGGACGGTTTGGTGTGCAACGAAGACGGAACCGAAATAATTTACGCGCCTCTTGCTTATACGGGCATCGAAGGAGTTTACACCATCTTTCCCGGTATAAGCAGAATAGGGGAAAACGCTTTCAAAAGTTGTAAGAATATAACGAAACTCGTTATACCCGGTTACGTTACCTCAATAGGCAACGGCGCGTTCTCGTCGAACAGTTATCTCCGCGAAATAGTATACACGGATATAGTTGACGAAATAGAAATAACCATCGGTAACGACGCATTCTTCGGTTGTTCCTCGCTCTACGAGGTAACGCTGCCGAAACACCTCAAAACGCTCAAATCCGGCGCTTTCAATCTTTCCGGCGTGAAAGTGGTAAACGTTGAAAGCGTGGGTGACGTGGCTTTTGAAAACGGAGCGTTCTCGGAAAAGAACGGTGTAAAAGTACTCAACATAGGTAAAGATCTCGGCGTTATCGAGATCAACGGCGTTTTCGGCACGAACATCGAAACCATAAACGTTGATCCCGCAAACACCAATTATTCCGTGGAGGACGGCGTTCTTTTCAATCTGGATAAAACCAGAATAGTTTATTATCCTTCCGGCAAAAAGGGAAATTATGAAATTCCTTTCACCGTAACCGGAATAGGCGCTAACGTGTTCCGCGGAAAAGACATAACCAAAGTAACGATAAACAAGGAAATTACCGAAATAGGGCAATACGCGTTTGCCGATTGTTACTATCTTGAAGAAGTGGAATTCGAAGCGGGCAGAGCGGCCGACGCCGAACTCGTTTTAGGCGAGGGCGCGTTCTACGGTTCAGCCGTAATCGCTATCGATATTCCCGAAACCGTAACCGAAATAGGCGATAAGGCTTTTGCCGCCAGCCGTTTGACGTACGCCAATATACCTTCTACCGTTACGAAGATGGGCGAGTACGAGGATGACGAACTCGTTTCCATGCTCGTATTCGACGCGTGTACGTATCTGTATTCCGTAAAAGTACACGCCGATAACGAAAACTTCTATTCGGATAACGCAAACGTCGTTTATCTCAAGGAAGACGGCGTGGTTACGGAAGTACTCTTTGCGCCCCGCGGAGAAAGACCGAACAACGCTATAGATAACGACACGTTCGATAGCGTTGTTACCGTTCCTTCCGGCGTGCACAACGTGCGTAACGACGCTTTCCGCGCCAATAAACAGATAACGAAAATAGTATTTACGTCCGGTTCGGATACTGCGGTTACCGTAGGTACCAACCTGTTCACCGGCGCGCTTTTACTTACCGAAGTTGTTCTTTCCGACGGGTTTGACGAGATAGGAAAGGATATGTTCAGAAATTGTTATTCGCTTGAAAAGATAACCATACCCGCAAGCGTAAGGAACATACGCGGTGCCGCGTTCACGAATTGCGAATCTCTTAAATACGTAATCTTCGAAGAAAGAACTGCTTCGCAGACGCTTTCAATAGAAGACGGTTCCGCCGGCGGCGCGGATACCACTGTGGGCAGCGGGTTGACCGGCGTTTTTGCCGGATGCGTTTCCCTGCAGACCATTACGTTCCCCGAAGGCACCGAAAAGATAGGCGCGTACGCGTTCAATATCGATAAAGCTATGGCGGAAGAGATCGCTAAGGGAGATCCCGAAAGAACCGGTCTTCAGAGCATAGTAATTCCTTCCACCGTTACCACTATAGGTAATCGCGCGTTTGCGGGATATGCGATAAAAGCAACTTCCAGCAGCATGTCGTCGGTGGCGGACGAACTTAAAACCATGGAAACTCTCGAAACTTTCTCGTCGCTGGCTTCCGTAACGTTTGCAACCAAGAGCAACGGCACGTATTCGCTTACGTCTCTCGGAGAGGAAGCGTTTGCCTGCACGAATATCGAAACGATAGTTATTCCTACGTCTCTCGTGAAACTTTCCAAGAGCGTGTTCTCCGGCACGAAACAACTGCATACGGTAGTATTCCCGACGGGTACGAAGATCGAGCATATCGACCAACTTGCGTTCGCTTCGTCTGCGGTTGAACGCGCGGTATCCGATATAAACAGCGAATCCACCGCGTTCACGTTCCCCGCTACTATCAAGGTTATAGATAAGCAGGCGTTCTCTTACTGCAGAAACATCACCGAATTTACGTTCACGCTTGACGCTAACGGCAAAACCAAACTCGGCAACGCGGTTTCGTCCGGCAGCGGCAGCAGCAGCGGCGGCGGTTTAGGCGGCTCCATCGGCGGCGGCGCTATCGGTGGCGGCGGCGGAACTACTACCGCTATAGCTTACGCGATAGGTAAATTCGCTTTCGCAAACACCGCTATAACTTCCTTCACCTTCCCCGAAACCACCAAGAGCGGCGGCACGTACGAAGTTGAAGCGAACCTTTTCGACGAATGCGAGCTTCTTACGACCGTAGAAATTTCGTCTGCGGTGACCAGCGTCAACAGTATGTTTGCGGGTTGCTATTCGATAACGAACGTAGTCGTTTCCGAAAACAATCCCAACTTCACCAACCAGCTTGACGTGGGCGACAGTCTGCCTATTATATATAATAAGACGACTACGGGCGCCGTAACCGCCATCAGATACGCTTACGGCAATCTCGGCAGTTCGTTCACCGTTCCCGACGGCATAACCGAAATAGGCGAACGCGCGTTTGACGGGCACAAAGAACTCCATCATATTATTATTCCCGCTTCCGTTACTGCGATAGAGGATTCCGCGTTTGAAAACTGCGTGAATCTTGAAACCGTAACGTTTGAAAACGGAAATATGCTCAACATTCTCGGCGCGTTCGCGTTCAGGAACTGTACGTCGCTCAACAACGTAGTTCTCCCGAATTCGCTCACCGCTTTGTCCGAAGGAACGTTCTACGGATGTTCCGGTCTTGAGAATATCACGTTGAGCAGCGGGCTTGAAACGTTCGGCGGCAGCGCATTTGAAAACGCCGGCATAGTTTCCATCACCATACCCGCAAACGTAAGGGAAATAGGTAATATAAACGAGAGAAAGAGTACCCAAAAAATAGTAAACGGCAGAACTACTAACGTTTATAATTACGTAGGCAACGTATTCAAAGGCTGTACTTCGTTAAGCAGCGTTACGTTTGAAGGAAACGTTACCCTTATCGGTTTCGGCGCGTTTATGAACTGTACTTCGCTTGAGAGTATAACTCTGCCGGATACCGTAACCAACATAGCGAACTCCGCGTTCTTAGGTTCAGGGCTTACGTCTATCGAATTGCCCGCGAATATCGTTCTCGGTTCGCAGAACGTTGTTAACGGAAACTTTACGCCTACAAGCGATTCTACCGCGGCAACAACCAACACCGGCAACGTATTCAAGGACTGCAAGAATTTGGCCAAAGTTACCTTCAAGGGTGCGGTTAAATATCTGCCCGGCTACTTGTTCAGCGGATGTTCGTCGCTCGATACTCTCGAGTTCGTTCAGGAAGACGGTAGCGTTCTCACGAACAAACTGCCCGAAAATCTTACGCTCTTATCTGTTAACGTATTCGAAAACACGGGCTTTACCTCGTTCGATCTGAGCAATACCGCTACGAAGGTAGGCGGCAACTATTTGTTCCAGAACAGCGTAAATCTCAAAGAGATCATATTGCCTACAAGCGGTATTGTACAAGTATATCAATATATGTTCAACGGCTGTGTAAATCTCGAAAACGTTGCGTACTACGCGGAAGACGGAACGAAAGTAAATAACGAAATCCCGTTCTCCATATACGCGATAGCGGCTAACGCTTTCCAGAATTGTAAGAGTCTTGAAACTCTTAAACTTTCCGATCAGACCACGCAACTCGCTATGGGCGCGTTCAGATATTGCGACAATCTCGAATACGTAAATATCCCCAACACGATAAGTTCGTTCGCGTCTTACGTGTTCGACGGATGCGTAAACTACGCCGCTGAAAACGGTACGTTCTACGTGCCTACCAGCGTAACGAATATGAGCAATATGATAGGCTTCCTGCAAGATTGCGAGCGTATTCATACCGTAGTTCTGCATCCTAATCTCACCAGCCTCGGCGATACCTATTACGCTGCCAACGGGCTTACGAACGGCGGCGTAAGGGCGTTTATGAATATGCCCTCGCTCACAAGTATTCTCATCCCGCAGAATTTACCGTACTTTATAACGGAAAACGGCCTTATCTACAGGGGAGACGTACTCGTTTCTACGTTAAGCAACGTTGCGGTAGGCGAAATAGAATTGCCTTCCTTTACCCGTCAGATAGCGTCGTATGCGTTCAGCGAAAACACCAATATTACGGGTGTGATTCTTAACGACGGGCTTAAAGCGATAGGAATGTACGCCTTTGCAAACTGCGTAAATCTCGGCGGCGACATAGTGTTCCCGCATTCGATCGAAGCGTTAGGCACCAACGTATTCAACAACACGGCTATTACTTCCGCGGTCGTTCCCGGCAATATCGGAATGATCAGCACCAATGTGGTTGTAAAAACGCTTCCGCAATACGTGTTTGCTAACTGTCCGTACCTCACTTCCGTAACGATAGAATCGGGTATTACCACTATCAATATCGGCGCTTTCCAGAACAGTACCGCCATTGAAAGAATCGTTTTGCCTGAAACGGTAAAAACGATTCAGACGCTTACGTTCGAAAACTGGACCGCCGATCAGACGATATGCTTCAGGGTAAGCGAAGCCGAAGCTCCCGCAGTTCCGGAACTCGGAACCAAGTGCTTTGCAAACGTCGTTTACGGCTACAGAGATTGATTTGTATTGAAAGTATAACGTAAATCTCGTTACGGCTCCCCCGGAAATGCTCTTTCGGGGGAGCCTTTTTATCGGGAATTCCAAGGATAAAAGGGGTTTTCTTTTCAGCGCAACGAAAAACCGCCGGCATAGCCGGCGGTAAATAAAAATATTCTTAAACGGTTGATTTTTTACTTTTTAACTACTTTCAAGGTCTTTTCCACTACGTTCGTAACGGTAAAACCGTATTTTTCAAACAACTGCTTCGCGGGGGCCGACGCGCCGAAAGTATCCATGGAGATAATTTCGCCGTCAAGTCCGGCGTACTTGTACCAGGAGTAAGCGGAGCCCGCTTCCACGCACACTCTCGCGCGCACTTTGGAAGGAATAACGGATTCTTTGTATTTGGCGTTCTGCGCTTCGAAAAGTTCCATACACGGCATGGATACCACTCTTGCGTCAACGCCGTGCGCTTTCAGTTCTTCCTTTGCTTTAACGGCAAGTTCCACTTCCGAGCCGGAAGCGATAAGCAACGCGTCGGGCGTGGCTTTTTCGCTGTCGCACAGAATATATCCGCCTTTAAGCGCGTTTACGCCGGAATTTTCGTTTTGCGCCAGCGTCTGGCGCGTCAAAACCAGCGCGGTGGGCGACTCTGTGGTAAGGGCGGTGATCCAGGCGGCGGTCGTTTCCTTATTGTCGCACGGGCGGAACACCTTCATATTCGGTATACTGCGAAGCCCGACCAGCTGTTCAACGGGTTCGTGCGTGCATCCGTCTTCACCTACGCCGATAGAGTCGTGCGTCAGGATATATATTGCGGGAATATTCATCATAGCGGAAAGGCGCATGGCGTTTTTCATATAGTCTGAGAACACGAAGAACGTTGCGCAATAGGCGCGCAGCCCGCCGTGAACCAGCATGCCGTTGGTTATTGCCGCCATAGCGTGTTCGCGTATGCCGAAATGTATGTTGGAACCCGCCATGTTATCGGCCGACATATACTCTCTCGTCTTCATGTTGGACTTGTTCGAGGGAGCGAGGTCCGCGCTGCCGCCGATAAGGTTGGGCACCAGGGCGGCAAGTTTGTTCAGTACGGTGAAGCTGGAACCTCTCGTAGCGTCGGCTTTTGGAAACTGCCACAGATCTTCGTTATTTACAAGATCGGGAAGTTTGCCCGTCATCCAGTCGTTATACCGTTCGGCAAGGTCGGGATATTTCGCGGAATATTCAGCGAACATGGCCTTCCAGGCTCTCTCCGTTTTTCCGCCTTTTATGCGGTAACTTCTGGCTATGGATTTAACGGAATCGGGCAGTTCGAAGGGCGCGCACGTCCAACCGAGGTTCTCTTTCGTTTTGGCAAGATTTTCTTCTCCGAGCGGCGCGCCGTGGCAATCGTGCGTTCCCGCAAGGGGCGAACCGTAACCTATCGTGGTGTGGCAGATTATGAGAGAGGGTTTGGCGGTTTCGGCCTTCGCTTTTTTTACGGCTTTCTTTATCGCGTTCAGGTCGTTTCCGTCCTTCACGTCAATTACCTGCCAGCCCTGCGCTTTGTGGCGGGCGGCAACGTCCTCGGTAAAGGCTACGTCCGTATTTCCCTCTATGGTTATTTCGTTATCGTCGTAAAAAACTATAAGTTTGCCGAGTTTCAGCGTTCCCGCAAGCGAGGCCGCCTCGTACTCAATGCCTTCCTGCATACAGCCGTCGCCGCAAAGGGCGTAGGTGTAGTGATCCACCACGGGAAAACCTTCGCGGTTGAACGTCGCCGCAAGGTGCGCTTCGGCTATCGCCATACCTACGGCGTTCGCAATGCCTTGACCGAGCGGGCCGGTAGTCGTTTCAACGCCGGGGGTGTGTTTGTATTCGGGGTGACCGGGGGTTTTCGAGCCGAGCTGACGGAAATTCTTTATATCTTCCATACTCACGTCGTAGCCGAAAATATGAAGCAGAGAATACTGCAGCATCGAGCCGTGCCCCGCGGAAAGAACGAAACGGTCCCTGTCGTCGAAATTCGGATTTTTCGGATTGAATTTAAGAAAATCCGCAAATAACGTATAACCGATGGGCGCCGAACCGAGTGGCAGACCCGGATGGCCCGAATTAGCCTTCTGAATTGCTTCCGCCGATAAAATTCTTATGGCGTTTACGGTTTCCTGAGCTTTGTTCATTAAACTTATCTCCTTAGTTTATTTTTTTTGTTTACAACGTTTTATTATAAACCGAAACGCATATTTTTTCAAGCGTTTTATCCGCACTTTTTCATCGGTTTTATTTATGCCGCCCGTTTTTTTGGCAAAAAGTGTATTTTTTTGCGGTGTTCCGAAGGTTTTAGCGTTGCGGCGGAATTTTGCTTTACAAGTTTTTCCGTTTGGATTATAATTGAAACGTAAAAATGAAATGCGGTACCCCGTCTGCGGGCGGGGTTCAATAGGGAAGAAGGTCAGAAGCCTCACAGCCCCCGCTACTGTATGCGGATGGCGCCGGTACACCGGAAACGGGAAGGATCGCTGCCGCCGAAAGGCAAATCCGCAATAAGTCAGGAGACCTGCCGTATTTTCCGTATTTTCGCTTCTTCCCGGAGGGGGAAGACTACCGGATATCGCAAGGCATACTCTTTTTTCGGCCGGAAAAGGGGTTCGCGTTCGTTCCCGTCTTTTTTCTTCCGCGGAAAAAAGATATTTTTATTTAAGGAGAGTTTTACTTATGGGCAAATTACTTAAAAAAGTGGCGTTAATGTGCGTTTTAGCGCTTATTTTCTCTTTAGTGGCCGCTTGTGAACCCGTTTCCGTAAACGATGAAAAAACGGTTACGGTAACCGTGGTCGCGGGAGAATTCGAACAGTCCTTCGAGGCGAAAGGCGAAATAGCGGTCGTCGTTGACGCGCTGGATATTCTCAACGAAAAAGACGACGGGTTCAACTACACTTACGAGGCTACCCAATACGGCAGAATGATAAAATCCATATGCGGTTACGCCGAGGACGCCGCCAACTGGAAATATTGGATGGTTTATACCGACGATATGCGCGTAATAGACACTCTGCTCGGAGAGGACGTTTACAACGTATACTTCAACGAAGAAACGGGCGAACCTTATTCCTACGTTTATAACGGAAAAACCTATTATTCTACGGGACTAGGTGTTGACGGCCAAACCGTTATCGACGGAGAAAATTTCCTTTTCGTATTAGGCTGATCGCTTGAATGAGCATTAAGAACGCGAGGCCGCCCGTTGCGAAAAAACGGGCGGCCGCGGCAAAATAAACGGCGTGTATCGCGGTGTATACTGCGCTTCTGATCGGTGTGCAGTTCTTGCTTTCGTT
>JAGCZN010000090.1 GCA_017959995.1 Clostridia bacterium | reverse complement strand
TATAGTATTAAAATCTTTTACTCTCCGTCGGCGGCGTTATAATTAAACGTAAAGCGCGCCGAAGTAAAATTATCGTTGCCGGCGGAAATAATAACGCCCGAAAAATCTTCTTCGTTCCCCGCGTAAAACACGTCGGAAAGCAAACCGCATCCGTCGAAAACGTTCGTGTATATCCATTTGAGCGCGCGTCCCTGCACGTAAACGGTATCAAGTGACGAGCAACCGCTGAAAGCCCTGTCGACCACGGTGGTGAGGTTTGACGGGAATATTGCCGTTCTGAGCGCCGAACAGCCTTCAAACGCGTTGTTGCCTATAACTTCCAGCATAGCCGGGTCCGACGCGAACGAATAACTTTTCAGCGCCGAACAGCCGTAGAACGACTGTCTGCCTATCTTTTTCAGCGCCGCGGGGAAAACCACTTCGGTAACTGCGCTTTTTTTGAAGGCGTAATTCCCGATGCTCTCCACCACTTCCGAAACGGTTACCGAGGTTTCCGATCCCACGTATTTCACCAGAACTCCGCCGTAAATTATCTGCCCGTTCCTATAAACGGCAGACAGCGGAACCACGTAATCTACGTACGCCGCCCACTCGGCGTCTACGGCGTAAACGGATACCTGTTCGTCCGCGGGAACTATCACCGCGGGATAATAAGTACCGTAAAACGCGTGTTTTACGCTCTGCGGGTTTAGCGATGCAACTTCCGGCGGAGTACTTCCGAACAGGTACACGGCGTTGAGTTTCACGCAACCGGAAAACGCCGCTTCACCTATTTTTTTAAGTGCCGAACCGCTTTCCGCGCTACCCGCGCTCAACGTTTTCAAATTGCGGCAGGCGTAAAACGCGTAATCGGAAACGAATTCCGCGCTTGCGGGCAAAATCACTTCTTCCGCCTCGCACAGATAAAAGGCGAAAGCGCCTATTCCGCGTACGGGAATCCCGTCGTGCTCGGCGGGTACGGTTATCTTTTTTTCCTTTCCGCCGTAAACGCCCAATTTTTCGGCTTTTTCCTCGTATCCGAGCGCGCTTGCAGACTCGAAATCAAGTCCCGCGTCGGATAATTTCTCGCATTTGCCTACTATATAGTACGCGTCGCCGCCGTTTTCAACCAGGGTATAAACCAGTTCTTCGTTTACTTTCATGCCCGTGTCGTAATCCACTTCGCACGCCGAAAAAGGCAATGCCGCAAGAACGGCGCAAATAGCAACAAGCAGTAATTTTTTCATAAAAAGCTCCTTTTTCTCGCTTTATCAGCATTTTTTATTTAATGCACTTCCAGCAGGCCATGGGTTGCGTTTTCTTTCTCGCTTTAAGAACTTTACCTTTTGAAGTGCGTATGTCTATCTCTATATCCTCGGTGTTTACGGTGTACAGATCGCCCAGTCTTTCCTGAACGGCTATATCGTACGGCTCCGTCACGAACGAGGCGAACACCACGCATTCGGCGCCGTCGCCGAGATCTACCACCTTAACGCCCTTTCTCGCCCTTGCCATAGGCTCCAGGGCGCCGCTTATGATAACGCGCTTGAACGTTCCGAAAGAAGTAACCACAACCATTTCGCCTTCGGCTTCTTCCGCAACCTGTCCGGCGTACTCAACGTAATCGCCTTCGTTCAGGTTTATGCCGCGCACGCCGCCGGAAATTCTTCCCTGAAGGGGTATCTCGTCTTTCAGCGCGTTAAGGCAAAGGCCACCGTGCGTTACGAACAGTATCGTCGAATCCGGCTTATCCTCCTCAATGGAAACAACCTCGTCGCCGTCTTTGAATTTAGCGGCCTGAAACGCCTTCTTCTGCAGCCCGTATTCCGACCACGCCGTCTTTTTCACCATGCCCTGTTTGGTAAAGAACAGCAGATTTCCCTCGGGCAAAGCGTCCTTGAAGGCAAAGAAGCGCACGGGTTTTTCGCCTTTCACGCAGCCCTCGGCCACGTCTGCGAAAGAAACGCCCTTATCCCTGAACTTGCACGCGGGGGCCGTTTCCGCGTCTATCTTATAACAATTTCCGAAATTCGTGAAAGCGTAAACGGTCTCCTCGGTGGTAACGGGCAGGCACAGCGCGGGTATATCGTTAAGCGACGACTGCTGCGTTATTCTCCTGTCCGACATATCGAAATTCTTTCTCGGCACTTTCTTGAAGTTGCCCGCCGCCGTGTAAACGAACACGAAATTCTCTATCGGGCGCACCTCGTCCGTCACGGAAATATCCGACTGTTCGTCCGCCCCGATGATAACGCTGCGGCGCGGAGACTTATACTTTTTCTTTATCGCGTTCATCTCCTCTTTTATAACGTTCATCTGCAATCTTCTGCTGTCTATTATGGCGGCAAGTTTTTCCATTAAGGCTTTCAGGTCTTTAAGTTCTTCTTCAAGTTTGTAAACTTCAAGTTTCGTAAGCCTTGCCAGCCTCAAATCGAGTATGGCCTGCGCCTGAACGTCGGAAAGATCGAATCTCGTTCTCAGCGTCTGTTTCGCCTCGGTGGTGTTTGCGGCGGTCTTTATTATTTTGATAACCTCGTCTATATTCCGTATGGCGATTATAAGTCCTTCCAGAACGTGCGCGCGCTCTTTCGCCTTGTTGTAATCGAACTTCGTTCTCCTTAAAATAACGTCGCGCTGGTAATCTACGTAATACCTTATTATCTCCAGAAGTCCCAGTTGCTGCGGTTTACCGTTCGCTATGGCTACCATATTTATGTTAAACGAACACTGCAACTGCGTATATTTGTAAAGATAATTCAGAATCTGCTGCGGATCGTAATCTTTTTTCACCTTTACCACGGCTCTCATTCCGCTGCGGTCGGTCTCGTCCACTATATCGGCTATTCCCTGAAGCAAAGCGTCGTCCTTTTTCTCGTCTTTAAGGTCGGCTATCTTTTTAAGAAGCGCGGCTTTATTCACCTGATACGGTATTTCGGTGATCACGATGTTGTGTTTGCCGCCCTCACCCTTTTCGATAGCCGCTTTGGCGCGCATCACTATCTTGCCGCGCCCCGTTTCGTAGGCGGTTTTAAGATCCTGTCCGGCGATTATGAATCCCCCCGTGGGGAAATCCGGTCCCTTTATATAGTTCATCATTTCGTCCAGCGATATTCTGGGGTTATTGATGAACTGCACCACCCCGTCGATCACTTCTCCGAGGTTATGCGTGGGAATATTCGTCGCAAGGCCCACGGCAATACCGTAAGCACCGTTCACCAACAGATTGGGAAATCTTCCCGGCAGCGTTTCGGGTTCTTTCAAAGAATCGTCGAAATTAAGTTGAAATTTAACCGTTTCCTTATCTATGTCGGCAAGCATTTCAAGCGCGAGCGGCTGCATGCGCACTTCGGTATAACGCATTGCGGCGGCGCTGTCCCCGTCAATGGAGCCGAAGTTTCCGTGTCCGTCCACCAGCGGCATTCTCATATTGAAGTCCTGCGCCAGTCTCACCATCGCGTCGTAAACGGAAGTATCGCCGTGCGGGTGATATTTCGCAAGGCAGTCGCCCACCACCTTCGCGCTTTTTCTGTACCCCTTATCGGGCGTGAAGCCCTGCTCGTACATATTATACAGTATTCTTCTCTGAACGGGTTTTAATCCGTCCTCCACGCGCGGCAACGCCCTGTCGAGAATAACGTACTCTGCGTAAGGAATCATGGAATTATGAAGTACTTCTTCCAGCGTGCTTGAAATAATTTTATCCTTTTTGATCTCGTTCACTTTAGTCACCTCTTACAGTTTAACTTCCTTCATAAAGGCGTCTTCTTTATTGAACTGTGCGTTTTCCGAAATATACGCCTTGCGCGCGTCGATGGCGTCGCCCATCAGCGTGGTGATAAGTCTTTCGGCCTCGGCGGCGTCCTCAAGCGTCACCTGCATCAGAAGTCTCGTTTGCGGGTTCATGGTGGTGTCCCACAGTTGTTCGGGGTTCATTTCCCCCAAACCTTTATATCTTTGAATCTGATACCCTCTGCCAACCGCCGCCTTTTTCTCTTCAAGTTCGTTATCGTCGTAGGCGTACTCTTCAACGTCCTTTTTGTAAACCTTATACAGCGGCGGCATGCCTATGTAAACGTGGCCCGTCTGAACCAATTCCTTCATATACCTGAAAAAGAAAGTAAGCAGTATCGCACGGATATGCGCCCCGTCCTGGTCGGCGTCCGAAAGAATGATCACCTTATCGTAATTCAGCGATTTCAGCGTGAAGTCGCTGCCTATACCCGTGCCCAGCGCGCTTATTATCGTGCGTATCTCCTCGTTTTTCAAAACTTCGTCCAACCTTTTCTTCTCGGCGTTCAAAGGTTTTCCCCGAAGCGGAAGAATCGCCTGGTGCTGTCTGTCCCTGCCCTGTTTCGCGCTGCCGCCGGCCGAGTCGCCCTCCACGATGAATATCTCGTTGAGTTCGGCTTTTTTCGAAGAGCAGTTCGCCAGTTTTCCTATAAGTTTCGCAGAGTCGGCTTCTTTTTTGCCCCGCGCGATTTCCTTCGCGTGTTTCGCGGCGTTTCTCACCTTTGCGGCGCCCTGCGCCTTTTTGATGATCGCGTCGAAAATATCCGCGTTTTTCTTATTTTTCGTTAAAAGTTCTATTTCCTCAACGGTAACCGTTTCCACCGCGGGGCGCACTTCGGGGTTGCCCAATTTCGTTTTTGTCTGCCCCTCGAACTGAACGTTCTTCATCCTTATGGAAAGTATGGCGGTCATGCCCTCGCGGAAGTCCTCTCCCATAAAATTGGGATCCTTGTCCTTAAGGTAATTGGCGTTTCTCGCGAAGTCGTTCAGCACCTTGGTGATACCGCTCTTGAATCCTATCTCGTGCATACCTCCCTCGGGCGTGGGAATGTTGTTCACGAACGAAAAAATACTTTCCACGTAAGAATCGGTGTGCTGCATCGCAAACTCTATCATTATCCCGTCGCGCTCGGCGGAAACGTAAACCGGCGGGTCGAACAGCGCGTTTTTGCCCTCGTTCAGGTATTTAACGAAGTCCACGATGCCGCCGTCGTACTTGAACTCTCTCTTAACTTCGGGCTCCTCTCTCCTGTCGGTGAGGGTTATCTTTACGCCCTTGTTCAGAAAGGCTATTTCACGCAGGCGTTTAGACACCACTTCGAACTTGAAATTAGTGGTATCGAATACTTTCGGATCGGGCTTAAACTGCACGAAAGTGCCCTTTTTCTTAGTTTTCATGCCCGTATCGTACAGCGGCGCCTTGGGAACGCCCGAAAGCATCTTGCCCGTTTTGGGATCCTCGTAACTTGAAAATTCCATCTGGTAAACGTTGCCTCTGTACACCTGAACTTTAAGCCATTCGGAAAGCGCGTTGGTAACCGAAGCGCCCACGCCGTGCAGACCTCCCGAATAGTTGTAATTTTCGTTCCCGAACTTACCGCCGGCGTGAAGTTGAGTGAAAATAAGCTCTACCGCGGAAACTTTCTTGTCCTTGTGAATGTCCACGGGTATGCCTCTGCCGTTGTCCTCCACGGAAGCGCTTCCGTCTTTATAAAGAACCACGTCCACGGTATCCGCGTATCCGTTCGCCGCCTCGTCTATGGCGTTATCCACTATTTCCCACAGAATGTGGTGCAAGCCTCTTTCGCCCGTGGAACCGATATACATACCCGGTCGAACGCGCACCGCCTCCAGACCTTCCAGAACGGTGATGTCGTCTGCGCTGTAAGTTTTTTTAGTCATTTCGTACCTCCTGTTTTCCTCTGTCCGCCCTCGTCCAAGAGATCAAGAAGCGTCTGGCGGACGTTGTATTTGGATAATAATGATTTCAATTCTTCGTTATTTACGGGCGGCGCCCCCGTGAACGTTGCCCTTATCATAAGATTTTTAGGGCTGGTGTCGAAGCCCACGAATTCAAGGCAATCTACGCGATAACCCGCGTTTTCAAGGGCTTTTACCCTAACGGCGTCGGTGAGAAGCGCCGAAAACCTCTCCTTTATAAGCCCGTGTCCGGTAAATATTTCGTAGTCGTCCTTTCCCCTTATCTGCGCGTTGATCTCGTGCTGGCAGCACGGTACCGAAAATATATATTTCGCCCCGTGCTTTACGGCGAAGTACAGCGCGTGGTCGGTCGCCGTGTCGCAGGCGTGCAGCGTTACCACCATATCGGTTTTTTCACCGTAAAGCCTGTCCTTCGAAACGTCCGCGCGTATGAATTCAAGTCCCTCGTACCCGTATTTTTTTGCCGCGGCGTTGCACTTTTCAACTACGTCCTCTTTAAGATCGTAGCCTATAACGCGCGTTTTAACGGACTTTTTGACCGTCAGATAGTAATAGAGCAAAAAAGTAAGATAACTTTTCCCGCATCCGAAGTCAAGCACCGTAAGTTCCTTCGGCGGATCTCGCAGAACGTCGTCCACCGTTTCGATAAATCTGTTTATCTGCCTGAACTTGTCCTGCATGGAAGCGGCCACCTTGTTTTCCGCGGTAAACACTCCCAGATCCTTCAACGCGGGTATATCCTCGCCCTCGGCGAAAATATATTTCTTTTTGCGGTTATGCGCCGCTTCCATTAACGTTTCCGCCTTTCTGCGTCTTACGGTAACGGTTCCCTTCCCGTTCGTCAGAACGGTTAGCGCGCTGTCCGTAAAATATACTTCCGTTTGTTTATACCCCGCAAAAACCTGCGTTTTAAGGCACTTTTCAAGATCCTTGCCGTCTATCGGTATATGAAATACCTTGTCGGGCGTATATCTCTCCAAAAGAAACCTGCCCCCTTCTATGCGCCTTAATATCTGTTTTTTATATTCCGCGCCGATAGGGGAAGAACAAACTATTTTTACTAGTTTTCCGGCTTCTTCCGTCACCGATAATATCACTTCGTCAACGGTCATTTTTACTGTATCCTCTTTATTTTTTCAAGGTCTTTGAGCCAAAGCGCCGCGGTCGCGTCCGAAGGCATCCGCCAATCCCCGCGCGGCGAAAGCGTAACCGAACCTATCTTAACGCCGTCGGGCATGCACGAACGCTTGAACTGCTGCGAGAAAAACCTTTTCGTAAATACGTTCAGCCATTTGTAAACCGTGGCTTCGGTATAATATTCTTTGAAGGTTTTAACGGCTATGCGGTATATTTTAGACGGTTTGAACCCGTTTCTCAGCATGTGGTACAAAAAGAAATCGTGAAGAACGTACGGCCCCACAACGTCCTCGGTCTTTTGCGTTATCCTGCCGTTATCGTGCGGCAGCAGTTCCGGGCTCACCGGCGTAGCGAGTATATCTTCAAGCACTTTTCTCGCGTCTTTTCCGAGTTTTTTGGATTCGTAAATTATCAGAAATCTTATAAGCGTTTTCGGCACCGAACTATTCACCGCGTACATAGACATGTGGTCGCCGTTATAAGTGGCCCAGCCCAGCGCAAGTTCGGAAAGGTCGCCCGTACCTATAACTATGCCGTTATATTTGTTGGAAAGATCCATCAGCACCTGCGTTCTCTCTCTCGCCTGCGAATTTTCGTAAGTTATATCCGTAACGGAAGGATCGTGCCCTATATCGCGGAAATGAAGCGAAACGCTTTCCTGTATATCTATTTCTTCCAAAGAACAGCCGAGATAATCGGCAAGAAGCACGGCGTTGTCGTGCGTTCTCGAAGTGGTGCCGAAGCATGGCATCGTCACGGCGCGTATGCCCTCTCTGTCAAGGCCGAGAAGGTCGAACGCGCGCACGCACACCAGAAGGGCGAGCGTTGAATCCAGCCCGCCTGAAATTCCAAGCACCACGTTTTTCACGCCGGTGTGTTCCAGCCTTTTTTTAAGCGCGTTCGCCTGCATATTGAGAATAAGTTCCGCGCGGGCGCTTAGTTCTTTGCCGCTTGACGGAACGAACGGCGTAGGCTCGTACTCGCGCGTCGTTTCAACCGGATCCACCGTAAGTGAAAAATCGATAAATTCAACGCCTCCTTCCGAAGGATAAACGTAATTAGTAAACTTACTTCTGTCGAATTCTATAAGCGACAGATCCAGGTCGGCGTACGCGTCGGAAGAGGTAAACAGTTTGGTTTCCGCAAGTATCTTACCGTTATCGCATATTATGCTGTGCCCCGAAAAAACCATATCGGTGGTGGATTCTCCTTCCCCCGCGTTGGCGTACAGATAGGCGGTGAACGTTTTTGCCGCCTGCATTGAAATAAGATTCCTGCGGTATTCGGCTTTGCCTATGGTCTCGTCGCTGCACGAAAGATTCACTATCACCGTAGCGCCGTTTACAGCAAGTCTGGTAGAAGGCGTTTCCGCCGCCCACAGATCCTCGCATATCTCGGCGCCCACGCGCATTTCGGGCATTTCGGTGTTGCGGAAAACGTAACCCGTTCCGAAAGGATATCTCCTGCCGCAAATAAGAATATCCGAATTTTCCCTCGGCGCGGGGTTGAACTGCCGTTTATCGTAAAACTCGTTGTAGTTCGGAAGATAAGTTTTAGGTATAACGCCTAAAATTTCGCCGTTGCATACGGCCACGGCGCAGTTGTAAATTCTGCCCTCTCTTCTTATCGGCGCGCCGAAAAACAGTAAAAGTTCAAGGTCGGCGGTCTCTTCGGCAACGCGCTTTACGCCCCTCTCCGCGGCTTCGAGAAGCGCGGTCTGATAAAACAGGTCGCCAAGCGTATATCCCGTGAGCGACAGCTCCGGCAAAACCAGTATCTTCACACCCTTTCCGGCGGCTCTTTCCGCGGCGGAAATAATCCCCGCGGCGTTATGATCCACGTCGGCAACGCGTATCGCGGGCGAAGCAACGCCCGCCCGCAAATATCCGAAATTATCCCCCGCTTTACCTTTCTTTCCGCCCGGAACGGAACTTTCGCCCGCTTCAAGCGCCGATACCAGCGGTATTTCCAACGCCTCGGCAAGCAAAGCCAGAGTACCCAGTTTTATACTACCGATACTCCCCGCAAAAAGCTTGTTCACCGTACCGAGCGGCACTCCGCTTTTTTCGGATAACGCCTCGTTGGTAAGCCCCTTTTCCGCTTTCTTGTCTTTGAGTCTTTTTATAACTCCGCCGTAGTCTATCGCCATTATCGGATATATTTTACCATAAATTATAAAATATTACAACCGTTTTTTATAAAATACTTAAATTTTTATATAACGAAAAAAATAAAAACAGCCCGAAATTCAGACTGTTTATATTTTTTTATAAAGTTTTTTATAGTTTATTATAATATTTCCTCGTATTCTTCGCCGCCGTTTACCGAAATTATCCTTTCGATTTTTTCTATAACGTCGTCTCTTCCGCGCCCGTCCTGCGCCGAAAACGCTATCACGTTTCCCTCCGCCATTCCTATCTGAGCGGCAAGGCTTCTCACCGCGGGTTTTATCCGCGTTTTCGCAAGTTTATCGGCTTTGGTGGCCACCACCGTGAACGGCAGAACGTAGTGATTGAGATACGTTATCATATCTTTATCGTCCGCCGTGGGGTCGTGGCGTATATCCATAAGCGAAAACACGTGCGAAATGCGTTCCGCTTCGGAAAAAAACTCTTCCAGAAGGCGCGCCCACTTGGCTTTTTCCTGCCGCGCCACCTTGGCAAAGCCGTAACCGGGAAGATCCGCCAGAATAAATTCGCCGAAATCGAAATAATTTATAAGCCTGGTTCTGCCGGGCGTGTTTGAAGTTCTGGCGAGTTTGCCGTTCCTTGCAAGCGCGTTTATAAACGAGCTTTTGCCCACGTTGGATTTACCGCACACGGCTATAACCGGCTTATCCGCCCGTATAAAGCCTTTTTTATCCGCAGCGGACGTAACGAACTTCGCGTTTTTTATCAGCATTTTTCACCTTTAATTCGCGAAGGCCTCTCTGAAAACCTCGGAAACTTCCTCTACGGGCACGAATTTTATTTCCTTGCGTATTTCCTGCGGTATCTCGTCAAGATCCTTCACGTTGGCCTTGGGGATTATGATGTCTCTTATGCCCAGCCTGTACGCGGCAAGCGCCTTTTCTTTAATGCCGCCTATGGGCAGAACCTTACCGCGAAGGGTAATTTCGCCCGTCATGGCAACGGATTTTTTTACGGGTTTTTCGGAAAACGCCGAAAGGATTGCCGTAGCCATGGTTATGCCGGCGCTCGGTCCGTCCTTCGGGGTTGCGCCTTCCGGCACGTGAACGTGAATATCGTATTCTTCAAACTTCTTTTCGTCTATTCCGTATTCTTCAGAGTGCGAACGGATGTAGGAAATTGCAGCGCGGGCGCTCTCCTTCATAACGTCGCCGAGTTTGCCGGTGAGAAGTATATCGCCCTTGCCTTTCATAAGCATACATTCTACGGTTAGCGTAGTGCCCCCTACCGCCGTCCAGGCAAGGCCGGTTACCGCGCCGATCTCGTCGCGCTGAAGGGCTTCGTCCGGGAAATATTTTCTTGCGCCGAGGTAATCCTCGGTATTCTTATCGGTTACGATCTGCTTTTTTATATCGGGATCCGTTGCCACTTTAGTGGCTACTTTTCTGCATATAGAGCCTATTTCGCGCTCTAACGTACGTACGCCAGCCTCCGAAGTGTATCCTTCCACCACCGACCGCACGGCGCCCGCGGTTATTTCTATCCTATCGTCGGTAAGGCCGTTTGCCTCGATCTGTTTGGGAATAAGATACTGCGCCGCTATCTGAACTTTTTCCTCTAAAGTGTAGCCGGAAAGCTGAATGAGCTCCATTCTGTCAAGAAGGGGTGCGGGAATGGTATCGAGCGAATTTGCAGTGGTTATGAACAGCACCTTGGAAAGATCGTAAGGGATCTCCATAAACCGATCGCGGAAGGTGTTGTTCTGTTCGGGATCGAGCACTTCCAAAAGCGCCGACGCGGGATCTCCGCGAAGATCCATTGAAATTTTATCTATCTCGTCAAGAAGGAATACGGGGTTTACGGTACCGGCTTCCTTCATGGCGTAAATTATTCTGCCGGGCATTGCGCCTATATAGGTGCGGCGGTGGCCGCGTATTTCGGCTTCGTCCTTTACTCCGCCGAGGCTCATGCGGACGAACTTTCTGCCGAGCGCCCTTGCGACCGAACGCGCTATGGAAGTTTTACCTACGCCCGGCGGCCCTACGAAACAGAGAATGGGCCCGCGTATCTTTTTGGTGAGTTTCAGAACGGCGAGATATTCTATTATCCTCTCTTTTACTTTTTCGAGTCCGTAATGATCCTCGTTCAGAATTTTAATCGCGTCGGCAAGGTTTTCGGTATCCTCGGTCTGCTCGTTGAAGGGAAGATCGAGAAGCCAATCGAAATAATTCCGTATTACCGTATATTCGGGCGAGGACGGCATCATTTTATCCATTTTCGAAAGTTCTTTAAGCGCCTTTTCCTCAACCTCTTTCGGCATTTTTTTATCCGTTATCTGCTTGCGTATCTCTTCGCGCTCTTCCTCGTCATCGCCGAGTTCGGCGTGAATGGCGCGGAGCTGTTCGCGCAGATAATATTCCTTTTGGTTTTTATCTATGCTTTGGCGGACGCGCGCGGAGATCTTCTTTTCAAGATTGGATATTTCGAGTTCGTAGGCGAGCAGTTCGTCGAATTTTTTCAACCTTGAAGTGAGAACGCTTTCCTCGAGAATAGCCTGTTTATCGGCTTCTTTGAAGTTCATATTGAAGGTGGCTACGTCGGAAAACTCCTCGGCGTCGGTAATGGCGTCGATAACGGAAGTTACTTCTTTGCCGGGCTTGTTCGCGGCGCAATAATCCCTGTAAGATGAAAACGCCACGCGGAAGTTTGCCTCTACCTCGGCGGGATCTTCCTCTTCCATATACATACGGTCCACTTCGACCTCGAAGAACTTGGAATTTTCTATATAATTATTGATGCGCGCGCGATACAGCGCCTGAACGCTTACGCGCGCGTTGTTGCCCGGCATTTTAACTATTTGCCTTATGCGGCATACCACGCCTACGGAATACACGTCGCCCGCGGTGGGATTGTCTATACTGCTATCCTTCTGCGCGGCCACGAATATATCGAAATTGTTGTTGGCCGCAACGTCGATAGCGGAAAGGGACATCTGCCGGCCCACGTCGAAACTGGTTACGACGCCCGGAAATATGATCTTTCCCCTTAACGCCACCATTGGCAGCACCGCGCCCGGACCTACCGGATTTTCTATTATTTTTTCGTTGATTTTTCCTTCCATAATCCACCCGATTATATTATTGGTAAAATTAAAAGTATAATACCTTTACGCGCCGCCGCGAACGGCGGATACGGTTCAATGCAATGAACGTACTTGCCTAAAAAGACGCAAAAGGGTACCGATTTTTGCGAAAACCGATACCCCTTCTTTACTTTACCCGAAAACGCTGCGAACTATCAGTTGCCGCTGTCGGCAATAAGATTTTTGAGCGTCTTTTCGTATTTGTTTACGGCGTAATCCTTTCCGTCTTTATCTACGTACTTGGAAATATTGTAGGTAACGATATCGCTTACGCGCTGTTCTACGTTCGCGTCGACTTTTTTCTTTCTGAATTTATACGCCACGGTGCCTTCGGTTTCAAGATCGGCTACGAACGCCGCTTTGGCGGCTTCGGCATCGGCGGCGTTGCCGTAAATATTATTTCCGCTTGCCTCTATCACCTTGGTGCATATCATAATATGGTAACCGAAATCGGTGCCTACGATAGCCCACGAGCCTACGCCTTTATTAACGAGGACCTTGGCGGCATCGGCATATTCCTTTACGTATTTGCCGGCGCTGGTCTTGGGCGAATAGAGATAGCCGTAAGCGTCAAAGCCCTTTACGCTGCCCGGATCGGTACTGAACGCAAAGATAAGGTCGTTTATCTTTTCAAGAGTATCGTCGCCGAAGGTTATGGTTCCGACGGAAGTTTCGTCCGTATAGGGAACGGCCGCCGCCGACGCGGGGGCGAGAACGGGATTGAAGATATCCGCAATGAAATCATTCATACCGTACTCGTCGGGAATTATCTTTTTGAAAACGGCTTTATAATCGTCCTCATCGGTTTCGCCCCACTTCCATTCGCCGCCGTCGGAATAATATTTTTCGGTGGTTTTGGTAACGGCATAGTCGGTAACGTCGGTAAACGTGCCGTAGAAAGTTTTAAGGTGCTTGGAATATTCGTCGCCGAATTCGTAATAATCGGCTTCGTTCTGACGCTCTTTGTCGGTCAGTTCGTAATAGCCGTTCTGAAGCCAGGTCGCCCTTTGGTCGGAAGCGGTTACGTTAGCGAGGAATTTGTTTCTGTAATTGATTATATCCGCTTGCGTGGTAGCGTAGTTTTTATAATTGTTTATATCTTGTTGAACGTCGTCGGAGAAGCCGATGAGCAGGTTTGCGATATAACCGTACTTAGCGTCGCCCGGCATTTCGGGGTTGTAGAAGATGAACGAATCTTCGGTGGCGGATTCCAAAGCCGTTTCGTAAGCGGAAAGATCTTTATAAAGAGATTTCTGCGAATTGTACGCGTTTACGTATTCCGACCAGAGTCCGTCGTCGGTTATGATGCTTTCGGCTTCGTCGTTAAGGAATTTTTCGTAGTTGGAAACGAGAAGCGATTCCATGCCGGAAGCGAGAAGATCGAGATAGTAAACGTAGCAGTTGAGTTCGTATTGCTTGTTTTTGCTTTCGAGAAGTTTGATTTCGGCATCGGAAACGAGGCCGTTGCTTTTGAAAACGGTTACGAATTCGTTTACGGCAGACTTTCTGGCCGCCGTGGTAACCGCGAACGGATAAGAGGTATATTTATCGGTGAGCCACGCGTCGTAAGCGGTTTTCGCCGCTTCGTCAAGCTCGTCTTCCGTAACGCCTTTTTCAAGTCCGTTCGCTTTTACGTATTCCTCGTCGACCGCGGCGCCGCTCTTTTCTTCCGCGGCGGGCACGGTGCGGGGCGTTACGCTTTCGTCTTCACTTTCCGACGTAACGTTTTCAACGGAAGTATCGAACGAATCGATAAGCGAATTGAAGTTTGATTTTACGTTGTACGCGGCCTGCGCTACCTGTACCGGTTTGAGATACGGAAGAAGTTTTTCTATATACGCTATCTTTCCCTTTGCGAAATCGGTGCGGTATTCTTCCGCGGGGAGATCGAGATAGGCGGCTTTCGCGGCGTCGGAATCCGTTTCTCCTGCCTCGGAAAGTTGCAGACGGGCGTATTGTACCACCACTTTGTTGTTTACGAGGTTATCGAGAATAAGTTCATACGTTTGCGAAAGAGTGTAGCCGTAACTTTGAACGTACATATATCCGTAAGAAATGAAACCGTTTATAAGTTCCCTCTTGTAAATATCTTCCGCGTCGGCTCCGTCGACTTTGACGGTGGCGACTTTCTGTTCCATGTCTTTATCAACGTTCACTTCCACCAGGTTGCAGCTTGCGAAAATGCCGGTGGCAAGAATGAGCGAAACGATAAGAGCAATGATTTTGCCTTTTGATTTCATCATAGGTCTCTCCTGTTATTGTACGCCCGCGCATGCGGGCAAAATTAACGCTATGTTTAATATTATACAAGATATATATTTTTTTTGCAATAATTTTTAACGCGGTTTGCGGCATTTTTTCAATAATTTACGCTTATCGTGCCGTACGCGTCAGGCGTTTTTGCCGCCGAAAGCGAGAAAATCTTCGGTATAAGCGAGCGCGAGAACCGAGGAAAACCCTTCCAAAGACAACGAAATTACCGGCTGTTTTCCCTTGAAAGACACGGAACACACCGATTTGCGGCGGGATATCTCGTCGGAAAGTCTTCCGTCGGAAAACGCGTCGAGCCCGCCGAGAACTATTTCCGCCCCGCCGCGCCTGACCGTTACTTTTACCGCGCCCGCAGCCTTCGCGAGGTTTTTAAGTACCGCTATGCCGACGAGCGTTTTTACTTCTTCCGGAATCGGGCCGTATATTTCGGACAGGGAGTTTTCGACGCGCCCTCTGTCGGCAGGGGTACGTATCTCGGCTATCTGCTTGTAACAATCCATTCTGGCGGCAGGATCGGAAACGTATTCTTCGGGAATGTAGGCGCTGACTCTCACGTCGAGTTCGGTTTCGGCGTCACGCGGCGTTTCGCCGAGCTGCTCTTTGAGAATCTTGGCGTAAAGCTCGTAGCCGACGCGCTCCATATGCCCGTGCTGTTCCCTGCCGAGAACGTTGCCCGCGCCGCGGATCTCGAGATCGCGCATGGCGATTTTGAAGCCGCTGCCCATTTCGGTAAACTCCATTATCGCGTTAAGGCGTTTATAGGCGGCCTCGCTCATCACTTTATCGGGCTTGAAAGTGAAATACGCGTGCGCCATACGGTTGCCGCGCCCGACTCTTCCCTTCAACTGGTAAAGAGTGGAAAGTCCGAGCCTGTCGGCATCGATAACTATAAGCGTATTGGCGTTGGGCATATCTATGCCGTTTTCTATTATCGTTGTGGCGACGAGTACGTTGGCTTCGCCCGAATAAAAGCGCATGACAGCCGCTTCAAGAAGTTTTTCATCCATCTGCCCGTGCGCCGTAACTACGTTCGCTTCGGGCACTAAACCCCCTAAATCACGCGAAAACCGATCGATCGTTTCAACGCGGTTGTAGAGAACGAATACCTGACCGCCGCGGCCGAGTTCCCTTAAGACCGCGTCGCGAAGGAGCGCGTCAGACTCTTCCGCAACGTACGTTTGCACGGGTATCCGCTCCTTCGGCGGGGTGTTTATGGTGCTTATATCGCGTATGCCGGAAAGCGACATGTGGAGAGTGCGCGGAATGGGCGTTGCCGTGAGCGTTAGCGTATCTACGTTGGTTTTAAGCGTTTTTATCCTCTCTTTATGCTCTACGCCGAAACGCTGTTCCTCGTCGAGAATCAGCAAGCCCAGATCCTTGAATTTAACGTCCTTGCCGAAAAGACGGTGCGTGCCGATTATTATATCGGTTTCGCCGTTTTCAAGACGTTCGAGGGTTTTTTTCTGCATATAAGGCGTTTTGAACCGATTTATCACGTCGGTTCTGACGCCGAAGCCGCGGAAACGTTCCAGACAGGTGTTGTAGTGCTGTTGCGAGAGAATAGTGGTGGGCGCGATAAACGCCACCTGCTTTCCGTCGAGCACCGCTTTGAACGCCGCGCGCAGAGCGACTTCGGTTTTGCCGAAGCCCACGTCGCCGCAGAGGAGCCGGTCCATTACCTTTTCGCTTTCCATATCCGCCTTGATTTCCGCGGCCGAGGCGAGTTGGTCTTCCGTTTCTTCAAATTCGAAGGAGTTTTCAAAGAGCCGCATAAGATCGTCGTCGGGAGAGAAGCGGAAACCCTTGCGCTCGGCGCGTTCGCGGTACAGCGCTTTCAGGTTTATGGTCATTTTGGAGATGGACTGACGCACGCGCTCCTTTATCCGCTCGAAATCTCTGCCGCCTATACGGTTAAGCTGCGGCTTTTTATCGCCCGCAAGGTATTTGGTGAGTTTATCCATCTGCTCTACGGAAACGTAAAGCATATCCCCTTCGGCGTATTCGACGGAAACGTAATCTTTTACGCCCGAAGTGGTTTCGATCTTCTTCGTTCCGCGGACGATGCCTACGCCGTGCTGTTCGTGAACGGCGTAATCGCCCACGGCGGGCGCGGAAAACATATCGTTACGGCGTTTTTTGAGTTTCTTTTCCGAAGATGATTTCAGATACATATCCCCGCTGCCTATTACGGCAAGCTTCGCGTCGTGATAGACGAACCCGTGCGAAAGAACGAAAGAAGTGAGTTTTACGCCGGAAAACGGTACGGAGAAGGCGTCGTTTATCTCGGCGGGAACGCGCCTTTCGAAAAGTTCGGAATAAAGATTCTGCGCCCGCTCGGACGACGCGCAACAAACTATTACGCGGTAGCCACCGCGGTACCAGTTGGCTATATCGGTGAGCGCGTCGCCCACGCGCATGGAATAACGCGGCACGGGAGTGCAGTTGAATTTGTAGGTTTTGAGCGGACGGAAGATCTCCGACGACGTTACGAGACTTTGAACGGCAAGCCTTTTTTTGCCGTTAATGCGCGATAAAAGGGACTTTTCGTTTGAAAACTGCCTTTCGGTGAAATCGAACGCCTCACCGCTTTTCATAAATGCCGCAACGCGCGAGGCGTGTTCTTTTAAGATTATATCAAGGTTGTCTTCAAGCAGTTTGCACTCGTCGAAAACCACCGTGCTTTCAGGGTTTACGAATTTGAAAACGTCGTCCGTTACGTTTTTTATGAGCGGCATTATAAATTGCAGGCAATCTTCCGCGCCCCCCGATTCCAAGGCGGCGAGGAGATCGTCACGAATGGTGCGGGCCTTGGTAAACACCGCGTTTTTCACGGCTTTTTTATAACTTTCGGTTATGGCTTGGGAGAGAGACGGCCGTTCGGCGGAGTCGATAATAACGTCGGTAGCCATAACGATTTCAACGTATTCCTCCGCCTCTTTTTTAAGCCCTGTGGAAAGATCGAAACGGCGCACGCTCTCGGCAAAGTCGCCGAAGAAATCGATACGGTAAGGTTCCTCGGAATTTATGGGAAAAACGTCTAAAATATCGCCGCGAACGGAAAAAGTACCTTTATCTTCGACCGTTTCGGTTCTGCGATAACCCATTTTCACGAGTTTTGCCGTGAGTTCTTCGATACGGTATTCACCGTTTTTCAATATTTCCAGCGTGAGTATTTCGGACGGGAACAGCTGAAGGAGCGCCTCAAACGTGGTAACTACGGCAAAAGCGCCCTTTTTAATTTCGTTAAGCGCGGTGAGACGGGAATAAAGACTTTGTTTGTTAAACGATCTTTTGTACAGGACGACGTCGTCCTTACTTCCAAGATAAACCGCCTTTTTCCCGCATAATTCGCTTATTTCCTCGGCGGTTTGCCTGCCGCTGACGGCGGACGGGGCAATATATAAAAACGGCGAGCCGAGGTGCGAAGCAATATGACATTTTTGAGAAAATTGCACGCCGAAAGCCGAGCAGGGTATCCCTTCCCGGACGTTAAAACTCAATTCGGAAAACGCG
Organism: Clostridia bacterium; assembly: GCA_017959995.1. Classification (GTDB taxonomy): domain Bacteria; phylum Bacillota; class Clostridia; order Christensenellales; family Borkfalkiaceae; genus RGIG3732. The sequence goes on along the minus strand of JAGCZN010000090.1, from coordinate 5,632 downwards.
TTTCCGAGATCGCTTAATTGTATATATTTTGACAGAGCCATGCGCTGCGTTGAAGTTAATTATCGCTTTTACGCGTGAAAAAGGCTACTTATTTATATTATACGCGCAGCCGAGTTTATCGGCGCTATCGCCCGAAGCGAAACCGTAAGCCGCCTTTGCCGCGTTTTCCATTGCGGGAGCCATTGCCTCTTTTACGGCGCGGCTACGCTCGGAAAGGACGTAATCGACGATGGGCATTATTTCGGTTTCGGGCTTTATGCCTATTCTTATGCGCGTAAAATCCGGCGAACCTATCTCTTTTATTATATTCCTCATTCCGTTGTGCGTACCCGCGGAGCCGCGCGGGCGGATACGGAGAGCGCCTATGGGGAGATCGTAATCGTCGTAAATTACGGCGAGGTTAGAGAGCGGGATTTTATAGTAGGAAAGAAGTTCCCTTACGCTTTCGCCCGATAAATTCATATACGTTTGCGGCTTGGCAAGGATAACTTTTTCGCCGCCGACGGAACATTCGGCAATAACGGCTTTACAGCGTTTTTTGGAAAAAGCGGCATCGAAAAGGTCGGCGGCTTCGTCAATGGCGGAGAAACCGCTGTTATGAAAGGTGTTGCCGTATTTTTTGCCGGGATTGCCCAGCCCCACTATAAGATACATTTATTGAAACCGCTTATAAGATAAACGGGGCCCGATAAAAGCCCCGTAACCGTTTGATATACTCAATCGTCGTAAATTTCCGACATCTGCTTGTCCAGATAGATATTTTCTATCGCCTTGGCGAACAGTTTGCTTACGGAAAGCACTTTCATTTTGTCAAGCTTCTTTTCGGCGGGAAGCGGAATGGTATCGAGAAGCACCATTTCGGTTATATGGGATTCCCTTATCCTGTCGATCGCGGGGCCGGACAGTACCGCGTGCGTGGCGCAGGCGTAAATTTCTTTGGCGCCGTTCTGGTAAAGCGCTTCCGCGCCCTGGCAGATAGTGCCGGCAGTATCGATCATATCGTCGACCATAAGGCATTTTTTACCCTGTACGTCGCCTATTATATTCATTACTTCTATCTGGTTGGCTTTCGGTCTGCGTTTATCGACTATTGCCATGGGACAGTTGAGTTTCGCCGCAACGTTCCTTGCGCGGGATACCGAGCCGATATCGGGCGAAACGATAATGAAATCTTCGTCGACTTTCTTCTGGAAATATTTGTAGAGCAACGGACCGCCGAGAAGATGATCCACGGGGATATCGAAAAATCCCTGTATCTGGGCGGCGTGCAGATCCATGGTAAGAACTCTGTCCGCCCCGGAAGAAGTTATTATATCGGCAACGAGTTTTGCGGTGATCGGATCTCTGGAACGCGCTTTCCTGTCCTGACGGGCGTAGCCGAAATAAGGAATGACGGCGGTTATTCTTCCCGCAGACGCGCGGCGTGCCGCGTCGATCATTATGAGAAGTTCCATGAGATTTTCGTTTACGGGAGCACAGGTGGACTGAACGATAAACACGTCTCTCCCCCTTACGGTCTCGCCGAGATGTACGGAGGTTTCCCCGTCGCTGAAGTGCCCGACCTCGATCTCGCTGAGTTCAAAACCCAAATTGTGCGCTATTTCCTTTGCGAGCGCCGGATTGGAATTACCTGCGAAGATCTTGATTTCGTTGCCGTGTGTTATCATATTAAATTGCGTCCTCCTATGTGATCGATCACGTTTAATATTTTAGTACATTAACGGGAAATTATCAAGCCATTTTAACACACTTAAGTGATTTTGTTTCTTTTATTTTCAAAGAACGCCGTTATAGCCGAGGAACACTCTTCTTCGAGCACGCCGCCCGTTACGTTTACGTTGCTGTTGAGCCCCGTGTTTTCAAGCACGTTGTGAACGCTTCCGCAGGCGCCGCCCTTTCTCTCGTACGCGCCGAAATACAGCGATTTTATACGCGCGTTGGCAACCGCGCCGGCACACATGGAACACGGTTCGAGCGTTACGAACATCTCCGCGTTCGTAAGACGCCAGTCGCCGACTTTTCTGCACGCCTTTTCTATGGCGAGAATTTCCGCGTGGGCCGTGGCGATACGCTTGCTTTCGCGCAGATTGTGCGCCCGTGAAATGACCGCGCCGTCCTTAACTATAACGGCGCCGACGGGCACTTCGCCTTTTTTGCCGGCAAGCCTTGCCTGACGGATAGCCATTTTCATATACTTTTCCACGCGCTTTTTTTCCGCTTTTTCAAGCGCAGCCCTTTCCGCCCGTTTCCTTTGGTATTTTTCCGAACGCGTAATCTTCATGTTTCCATATCTCCGCCGACGGAAAATTCCTTGCCGTTCAGATAGCAGAGCGGAGAATCTTTTCCGAAACGCAAAATTATTTTATACGCCTGCAAACGCTGGCGGTGAACGCCGGCGGACTTATTGAACGAGGCGTCGCCGTATTTTTCATCCCCGACGATCGGGTGCCCTATATGCTTTAAGTGAGCGCGTATCTGATGCGTTCTGCCGGTGAGAAGCTCAACTTCCAGAACGGACGTAAACTCGCCGTTTTTGCGTGTTTTATACGCCGTTTGTATCTTTTTCAGCCCCGTTTGGGGCGTTGAATAAACGCGTACGAACGAGTTTTCGGCATCCTTCCCGAGATACGCGGTAAGCACCGCCGCGGATGGCTCCGGACGGCCGATCACTTCAGCAAGATAGTATTTTGAAAACGTTCTGTTCCTGAAACCGTAAAGAAGTTCCTTTTCGGCGGATTCGTTCAGGGCGAATATCATTATGCCGCGGGTGTTTCTGTCCAAACGGTGAACGGCGCGCGCCGACGGATAAACGGACAGCACCGATTTGTAAAAATCTTCGCTGGTTATTCCGTCTCTTTTGTTCAGAACGAGAACGTTTCCGTCCTTATAGACGGGCGCGGGCAAAGATTCGGAAAACGCGCTTTCAGGCAGATAAACTTCAACTAAATCCCCTGTTTCGCACGTTAAATCACAATTTACTCGCTTGCCGTTCACCTTTATATCCCTTTTGCGAAGGAGTTTTCTGACCGCGGAATAAGGAATGCCGGCATCCGACACAATCTTCACAAGCTTCCCACCAGTTTTTACCGCAATCTTCTTCACGAGGGCCATGGCCATCTCCTTTGAGTTTTCTTCGTTTCGTAATTCTTTTTACGCCCGAAACGACCGCAATAACGACGAAAAGCGTAAATATTACGTTTTGCGCGCCGAAACGGGAACAAGCCGCGGCGGCAAAATAGGTGATATATCCTAAAAGTAATGCCGCTAAAAACGAAAATACCCCGTAAAACGCGGACAAACGGCGGTTTGTTTCTTCTGCCGACGCTGAAAGCGCCACTACGCACGGCGTGTAATACGCCGTAAAAACAAGGAACGCCAACGCCGACGAGGAAGATAACTTTCCCGATATACCGAGCGGATAAGCGAGTAACAGGGCGCTTACCACGCCTTCCTTTGCGACCAGCCCGCAAAGAGCCGCCGCCGGTATCTGCCACCCCCTTATACCCATGGGCGAAAAGAGAAACGACAGCGCGCCGCCGATTTTCGCAAGAAGGCTTTCGGACATGCGCGAGACGGAAAGAAATTCAAACCGCGGCGAAAACGAACGCAACGCCCACACCGCGACCGATACCGCCAAAAGTACCGTTACCGTTTTTATTATAAACGTTTTTAAGAAATTTTTCAACTGTTTGAATACGACTGTAACCTTGGGAAATCTGAGCGGCGGTATCTCCATGGCAAAGGGTTCTTCACGATGACGGCTTTGCCTTGCGGCAAACGCAGACGCGGTGAGAGCGAGAACTATACCCGCCGCGTAGACGAGCGATACGGCGATAAATTCGTTTCCTTTGAAAAACGTTGACGTTATAAGAAGAAACGCGGGCATCCTTGCGCTGCACGACACGAAGTGAAGAGCAAGAATAACGCGCTTTTGCAACGTTTTGCTTTCCGCGGAGCGCGACGCTAAAATAGCCGAGGCGGTACAACCGAAACCGACGAGAAGAGGAAATACCGACTTTCCGGACAGCCCGGCCTTTTTGAAAAGACCGTCGAGAGAAAATGCCGCACGCGATAGAAAGCCGCTTTCTTCCATTGCGATAATACAGAGGTAAAGTACGCATATCTGCGGAACGAACGACGCGACGCCGGACAGCCCGTAAAATATTCCTTCCGTTACAAGCCTTACGAAGAAGTTGCCCACACCGGCGGCCGTAAGCGATTTTTCAGCGAATAACGTAAATTTTTGTATACCCGAATAAAACGCCGCGCCGAGAAAAGCGCCTGCACCGTATTTTCCGAACGTAATATAAAACGCCGCCGCCATAAATATAATAAACAACGGCAAAGCCGAAATCGGACTTAAAAGAAGTTTATCGACGAGGGAAAGGCCGCCGTTTTCGGGCGGAGCGTATGCCGAGCGAGGCGGATCGGGAATGGTTTTTACCGACGGAAAGTTGGATTCTATAACCGATAAAAACACGTTTACGTTCAATTCGTTATCGACGATAAAACATGGGATTCCCGTTGATTTTGTTAGATTTACAGGGTTTATTGCCCCGCCCGAGCGTTCAAGTTCGCCTTTGAAAGTAATTGCCAAAACGATTTTTTTGTTCAGTTTTATCAGTTCGCGCGTGAGAGATAAAGAGCGCAAAAGACACCGCGCTTCGATTACGTTTACTATAACGTCACAGTTGCAGAGAACGGCTTTTGCCGCGGCTTTTTCTTCACGTCGGGGAGAAAAAATCGAATAAAGGCCGGGAAGATCGACGAGGGTATGCGGGGTTTTACGTATATTTCCCTCGCGCGGCGTTACCGTTACGCCGTGCCAATTTCCCACCTTTGCGCTTTCGCCCGTAAGAAGATTAAACAGCGTGGTTTTGCCCGAATTGGGATTACCGACGAGAAGTATTTTCAATATCCACCTCTATGAGCGCGGCCGCCTCTTTGCGCAGGGCGTACAAACAGCCGCTTGCCGAAACGACGAGTGCGCCCGAAAACGCAGACTTTTTAACGACGCTTACCTTCGCCCCGAAAATAAAACCGAACGATTTTAACTTTACGGAAAAATCGCCGACGTTTTCGATTTTTTGTACGATACACGACGAGCCTACAGCGGCTTCGGATAGTTTCATATTTAATATTATGGCGAACGGTTAAAATAAATTACATAAAAAACGCCCGCCGCGGTACGTATAAACCGCGGCGGGCGAGAGAGTTGTTTTGATTTAATGCTAAAACAAATGAAGGAGATCTACCGTTACGGCGAAACCGAGCAGAAGCACGAGACCCACCGCGTGTATGACCGCTTCTATATTTTTCGGAACGGGTTTGCGGAATATCATTTCTATCAACGTGAATACCACACGCGAACCGTCAAGCGCGGGAAGAGGCAACAGATTGAACACCGCGAGGTTCACGCCGATATACGCTGCGATCTCAAGCAGGAACCTGAGCCCGCCCACACGGATGGCCTGCGACGTCATAACGATGGTGGTAACCGTGCCGCCCATCGCTTTAAGACCGAGCGCGCCCGTTATCAGTTCGCCCAGTACGGTGAATATCGTGCCGGCTATCTTGAACGCGTAAACGAACGTTCCGCCGAGCGTGCCGAACAAGCCAAGACGGACGGAGG
>JAGCZN010000089.1 GCA_017959995.1 Clostridia bacterium | reverse complement strand
TTGTACCGGCCTTTGCCCGTTATAATAAAAGTCCTTTACGAGAACGCACACGTCGTCATCGCCTTCGTTCATTCTGATAGTCGGTTTATCGAGATCGGCGTTTCCGTAACAACTTATCTCAACGAAATTATCGCTCGTTCCCTGCGCGAGAATTTCAAGGCGTTCGTTCCAAACGTCGCCGCGTTTAAGTAAAACCTTATCGCCCGCGCCGAGAAGTTTGCCGTTTATGTTTGAGAACGTTCGAAAGGGCTTATCTTCACTCGTTCCGTCGTTGGCGTCATCGCCTTCGGAAGAACTGACGTAGTACGTTACGCCCGTGTTTGCCTTCGCGGTATTTATTCTTACTCCGGCAAGCGCGCCGAGAGAAAGAATCAACGCCAAAACAGAAATAATTCCTTTTTTCATTTTAATCTCCTTTTTTATTTAATCTTCTTATCCTTTTACCGCGCCGAGCGTAAAGCCCGTGGCAAAATATTTTTGCGATAACGGATAGAGCACCAGAAGCGGCAGCATACCCACCACGATTTGCGCGCTTTTCACCGTTTTATCGCTTACAAGCAAATAGTTTTGAAGATCCATCATGCTCTTGATGTCGTCCGACTGAATCGCCGCGCGTATATACGTTTGAAAAGGATATTTTGACAGATCGTGTATATACACGAGTGCGGTGAAATAATCGTTCCAATGGTTTACGAACGTAAACATCATTATCGTTGCCATAACCGGTTTGGAAACGGGTATAATGATTTTGAATAGCGCCTGCATATTGCTTGCGCCGTCAACGTAAGCGGCTTCTTCCAGCTCTTTGGGAAGTTGCCTGAAAAAGTTCATGCACAAAATCACGTTGAAAATATTCACGGCAAGGGGCAAAACGAGCGAACTTACGGTGTTGCCGAGATGCAGCCAATTTATCATCAACACGATTTTAGGCACCATGCCGCCGTCAAAAAGCATGCAGAGAATCAAAATTCCCACGTATAATCTTCTGGTAGGGTACCTCTTTTCGTCTCTCGAAAGAGGAAAAGCCATTAGCACGGTGAGAACGGTACTCAAAGCGACCGCGTAAACTACTCTTACCGCCGATACCCCCAAGGAACGCCATACCTGCTTCTGGGCGAATATTACTTTATACGATTCCGTTGATATCTCTCTCGGGAACAGGAACACGCTCGCCGCGGTCCGGTTTGTGGAAAACGAAACGGATATGACGTTTATGAGCGGAACAAGACATATAAACGCAGCTAAAATACATATTGCATAAATGATTATTTTAGCCCAAAGTACGGGTTCGGTACCTTTCGTCAACTTTTCCTTTACCTTCATATCAAACCTCTAAAAAACGCTGTAACCGGAAAACTTTTTGGCAAGTTTCCAACCGCCGAGTATAAAGAACATGCTTACAAAGGATTTCATAAGCCCGATAAGCGTGCTTTGAGACCAGTTGAAATCGTCATGATACATCTTATAGGAAAGCGTGTCTATTATTTCCGAAGTTTCCAAAACAAGGTCGTTCTGCAAGTTGAAAATCTGATCGAATCCCGCGTTTAACACGTTTCCGAGTTGAAGAGTGCTACTTAAAAGAATTATCGGTAACATAGAAGGTAACGTAATGGCGAACGTCTGTTTCCATCTGGTTGCCCCGTCTATAACCGCGCTTTCATAATACGTGGGATCGATAGCCGCCAGGGACGACAGATAAATAACCGATCCCCAGCCGAAACTTTTCCATATATCCGTCAGAATGAGTACGGGAACAAAAGTAGCGTTGCTACCCAAAAAATCCTTTCTCTCCCCGCCTAAAAAATCTATTACGTTATTTATAAGCCCGGTGTTTTTTGAAAAAATATCAATTATTATACCGCTCATAACAACCCACGAAATAAAATTCGGCAGGTAAACAACGGTTTGAATGCCTGTTTTTACGCCTATATTTCTCACTTCGTTCATAAGTAGCGCGAAGATTATAGGTATCGGAAAACCGATAACTATTTTCAACATGGCTATAAAGAACGTATTCCTTATGGCAGGCCAGAAATCCGGGCGCATAAACAGCAGCCTGAAATTATCGAAACCGACGAAATCCGATTCTGAAAGCCCCAACGCGGGGATATAATCGTAAAATACAAAAGTTAGGCCGAACAAAGGAATAATATTAAACACGACCAGAAATATAAGCCCGGGCAAAAACATCATATCGTAATAGACGTTTCCGTTGGCAATATATTTGAAAACGCGTTGCTTAAAATTTTTTTTCCTTACCGTTTTATCCGTTTTAGCATTCATTGGTTTACAGTTGAAAGTCCGTTATAATAATCTTTCATCTCTCTTAGTATATTTCTGCCGCCGCCGTTCATCCAATCTCTTTGAAGAGCGGCCCACGCGGAGTCAACGTCGGTATATCCGTTGGATCCGGAAATAATTTTGGAATAAGTAGTGGTGAAAAGAGTATCGAGCGTGGTTCCTTTCGTTTTCATGGTAGCGGTAAGAGGATAGTTCCAATCGTTGAATTTACCTCTGTTGCCGTATGTTAGCGCTATATCCATACCCATAAAATAAGTAGCCCACCACTGCCATTGATTTTTGTTTCCGTTATCGAGGTAATCGGTAATTTTATTCCAGGTGGTAAGGTCGGCCGGAGCGATCATACTCGTATCGTAACCGTCCGCGCCTTTCGTTTCCAGCGCAGTGACAAAAGAATTGTAGCGTATCTCGTTAGCGTTGTATCTGTCTACCTTCATAGGCAACCAGTTAAACGCATTGTCCGTTCCTTTACGCGAAGTAAGTTCCGACCAGCCCGCCTGCCACGCGTTGTTTATATCGGTACAGGCGATGTTGTTCAGAATCTTGATTACGGCTTCGGGATGTTTATACCCTTTTTTCACAACGTAGTATCCGTTGAGATTTATTTTGCGCGTGGGTACGTAATCGCCGCCGTCTGCCGTTACCATGGGACACGCTCCCCACTCCGCGTTGGGATTGAGATCGAGCGTTCCCTGTAAACCGTTGAGCGGAGTATAGAACACGCCGAAAATCATCCCTGCGTGACCGTTGCAGAATTTTGATATCGCAGCCTGATAGTCGTACGATATAAAATCGCTGTCTATACAGCCTTTTTTAACCATTTCCGCAAGTTTTTTCAACGGTTCCTTACAGGCGTCGTCAAGCCCGTGGTTTATGAAAGAACCGTCTGCGGCTCTTTCGATAACGCTCGGATAGGCGCCGTAAGCGTTGAAAACCGGTATAACGGAATTATCTATAGTTACGTTTTTTGAAACCTCAAGCCCGTAAGTTTTGGTTCTTGAGTCATTATCGGGGTCATCCAGCGCGAACGCTTCGCACAGCGCCCAGAACTCGTCTATCGTTTTAGGTCCGTCTTCATGAAAACGCTTGTTGTTTTCGGTATCGTAAACCGTTTGCCCGATCGCCTTTGCGTTCAAATTTTTTATCCAGTCAAGACGATACCACAACGTAGGTCTTTCGCCCTCGTCGTTTATCGCGGGGATACCGTATAGTTTTCCGTCTCTCGTGGGATAGGCGAGATTTATTCCCCCGTTAACTTCGATATTTGCGCGCAATTCATCAGTTGCCCAAAGTCTGTAATAATCGGTCATATCCTCGATGAGTCTGTTTCTGATAAGTTCGTCGAGAAGGGCTTGGTTCACAAAAAACGCATCCGGAAGGTTTCCCGTTATAAGCCCGTTGGTTATCTGCTGTTCGTAACCGGACCAAGGCAGTTCTATAACGTTATTCAATTTAACGTTTATCGCCGACTGATGAAGAGAGTATGCCGGATTATTACTCGGGGTATAGCCTGAGTTGGAATACCACGACAAATCGCACGACAATCCCACGTTCATTTCCGTGAGTTCGTTCATCCTGAAATCATCCGTATCCTCGGCGCTTCTCACAACCGTATTTTCGGTTGTTTTTTCTTTCTTTTTACAGGAAACCGAGCCAAAAGCCATCAAGAAAACGAGAAGTATGGCCGAAAGTTTAAATATTCTTTTCATATTAACCTCTTCAACAATAAATTGCCAATCATCCTTACGGGTTTGAAACCCGTAAGGATGATTGCGTATTTTACCTTATTTTACGGTAAATTTTCAGTCGTTTTTTCTACTCTTTACAATAAACGCACCAATAAGCGAAGCAACCGCGAAAATTCCGAACGAA
>JAGCZN010000011.1 GCA_017959995.1 Clostridia bacterium | reverse complement strand
TGAACGGTGATTATCTTATAGTAAACAAGGCGGTGCTTCCGGATTTTTTCAATCTCGTACTTAAAGCCCGCGATCTGATCGACAACGAGGGTTATAGCGTAAGTTCGGCGTGTCTGGCGGTGGATATCAGCCGCTCAACTTTCTACAAATACAAAGATTGCGTGTTTTACCCTTCGAAAGAACACGGAAGAAAAGCAATTCTGGCATTCCGCGCGAACGACGAGCGCGGCGCCCTGTGGCAAATACTAAACGTAATGAATCAAAGGGGCGTAAGTATTATTTCGGTTCAGGGCACGCCTATAAAAACCATAGCGTACATAACCATAACCGTAGATATGAAGGAACTGAACGTAACGTTAGAGGAACTTCTATCGGAACTGAAAAAGATCAAACCCGTAAAAACCGTAAGCGTTCTCGCCATAGATTGACGGTTTTTCTCTCTCCGGCATAATATATTGTATAACCGATTAAACCGGAGGGGAAATATGAAAAAATATAACGTTGCGGTCGTTGGCGCAACGGGATTGGTCGGCAGAACTTTTTTAAGGGTGATGGAGGAATATTCTTTCCCCGTCGATGGTGTGAAACTGTTTGCTTCAGAGCGTAGTGTTGGCAGCAAAGTGCCCTTTTTCGCAAAGGAATACGCAATTTTACCGTTAGAAAAGGATTTGTGTAACGGCGTGGACGTTGCGTTTTTCAGCGCGGGAAGCGAAGTATCGGATAAGTTTGCGCCCGTTTTTGTCGCGAACGGCGCGCTCGTCATAGACAATTCTTCCCGCTGGCGCATGGACGACGGTATCCCGCTTATAGTTCCGGAAATAAACGCCGACGATTATTCTGGCGGCGGAATAATAGCAAACCCCAACTGCGGCGTTATCCAATGCGTATTGCCACTTTTTCCGCTCAAAAAATACGGGCTTAAAAGGGTTACCTACGTAACTTTTCAGGCTGTCAGCGGCAGTGGAATGAAGGGTATAGAAGATCTGAAACGTGCGAAAAACGGGGGTAAGTGCGTATTTTATCCTTACGATATATCTTTAACGTGTATTCCGGAAATAGGATCGCCGGTTTCGGGCGGATACACTTCGGAAGAGAAAAAGATGGCGGACGAAACGAGAAAGATTCTTCATCTTCCGGATCTTAAGGTTTCCGCTACGTGCGTGCGCGTTCCCGTGGAAAATTGCCACGGCGTTTGCGTGTCGGCGGAGTTTGAACGCCGCGTTTCGCCGTCCGTTGCGAGAGAGGAAATCAAAAGGCAGGCGGGCGTTGAAGTTATCGACGACGTTTCCGCCGGTAAATACCCCGTTTCAACTTTAACCGCCGGGAAAGACGAGGTGTTCGTCGGAAGAATACGCGAGGATCCGTCGTGCGAAAACGGTATCGTTTTTTGGTGCGTCGCCGATAACGTGCGGAAGGGCGCCGCGTCCAACGCCGTTCAGATAGCGGCGCTGCTCGCTGAAAAAGGAATGATACGCCGTGGTCAAAGTCGCTAAATTCGGCGGATCGTCACTTTCGTGCGCGTCGGGTTTTGAAAACGTAAAAGAGATAATACGTTCCGATGCCGACCGTAAAATAATAGTCGTATCGGCTTTGGGCAAAAGGCATTCCTCTGATGCAAAGATTACCGATCTTTTAATAAACGTTTGTTTTTGCGCGAAAAACGGCACTAATTATAAAAAAGAAGAAGATGAAATAAAATCGAGATATATTGAAACGGCCCGTTCTCTCGGCGTCAGGCTGAATGAGAGTGCGGACTTTTCTTTTTTGAAAGACGTTTCGCGTTTATCCTGCGCGTACGTCGTCAGCCGGGGCGAATATCTTTCCGCGAAGATAGCCGCGGAATATTTCGGGTGTTCTTTCGTAGACGCGGCCGACGTGGTTAGGTTCGATTCAAACGGCAACGTCGATTATACCGTAAGCGAAAAACTTTTTTCGCAGAAAGTCAGCGGCTATCCGTTGGTAATACCAGGTTTTTACGGCGCTTTTCCGAACGGAGAGATAAAACTGTTCGCCCGCGGCGGAGGCGACGTTACCGGCGCCGTTCTGGCAAGACTCGTAAAAGCCGATCTCTACGAAAATTGGACGGACGTTCCCGGCGTTATGAAGGCCGATCCGAAAATAGTTCCCGATGCGGAAGTGATACCGTATCTATCCTACGAACAGCTTCGTCTGCTATCTTCTTCCGGGGCGGGCGTAATGCAGGAAGATGCGATTTTACCCGTGAAAAAGGCGGGTATTTCAATAAACGTAAGGGGTGTTAAAACCCCTTTTTGCGCGGGGACCGTCGTTTCTTCACAACGTAAAAGCGCGGAAAAGGGTGTTTACGGAATAACCGGAAAACGCGGCGTTTCGGTTATAAGAACGGTAAAACATTCGGACGCACGGCGAGAAACGGCGCTTGCCGATATAATGCGGGTACTTGAAAAACACGGCGTCCGTATCGAAATCGTCCGCGCCGGAGAGGACGCCGTTACCGTTATAGCCGCCCCGTCCGAGCGACGGGCCGAAGCCGTCGTCGACGAATTACGGCGCCTGCCCGTTTTTTTCGGCGTTTTTTATAGAGACGATCTTTCGTTGGTGACCGCGCTTGGCGCCGGCGCAAAGGACGTTTCGTCGATTCTGAACGCGCTTGAAGAGAAAAACGTTTCCGTTCGGTTTATAGATACCTCGCCTTCGGGCGAGCGCTTTACCGTAGCCGTAGACGTTTCCGATTACGAGCGCGCCTTACGCGCCGCGTACGGCGCCGTATGACCGTTTCGCGCCGAAACGCGCCGTCTTGTCCGGCAGTTAAAACGGTTGACTATTTCGTGCGTTTATAGTAAAATTTATAAAGATAAATTTTAAGTCGTACGGAAATCGCTGTGATAATAGTCGTAAAAAAAGAAAGTGACGAAAGTCAACTCAACAGTCTGGTAAATTGGATAAAGGGTCTCGGGCTCGAAGTAAACGTCAGCCGCGGGGAAAATTCGGTTATTCTCGGTATTGTGGGCGATACGTCGCTCGTAGATGCCGACCTTATCGGTTCGGTGGGAATAGTTGAAAAAATCAGCCGCATACAAGAGCCGTACAAGGCGGCAAACAGAAAATTTCATCCCGAGGATACCGTTATAAACGTCGGTGGCAATCTGATCGGCGGAAAGAATTTTCAGTTTATAGCGGGGCCCTGTTCGGTTGAATCGGAAGAGCAGATCATCGCGGTAGCCAAGGCGGTGAAAGCTGCGGGCGCAGCCGTTCTGCGCGGCGGCGCGTTCAAACCGCGCACCTCGCCGTACGCCTTTCAGGGGCTCAGGGATGCGGGAATAAAACTTCTTCTTGAAGCGAAAAAAGAAACGGGAATGCCCGTAATAACCGAGATAATGAGCGTGGAACACCTTGATCTTTTCGAGGACGTAGACGTTATTCAGGTGGGCGCCCGAAATATGCAAAATTTTGAGTTATTGCGCGAATTAGGCCGTTTACGCAAGCCGATATTCTTAAAACGCGGGCTTGCCAACACCGTTGAAGAATGGCTTATGAGCGCGGAATATATTATGAGCGGCGGCAATACCGAAGTTATTCTGTGCGAACGCGGAATACGCACTTTCGAGCCGTATACGAGAAATACTCTCGATCTTTCCGCCGTGCCGCTCGTAAAGGAAAAAACGCACCTTCCCGTCTTCGTGGATCCGTCGCACGCGTCGGGGCTTTCAAGGCTGGTAAGTCCGCTGTCGCTCGCGGCGGTCGGCGCCGGGGCGGACGGGCTTATAATAGAAGTTCACAACGATCCCGAACGCGCTTTGTGCGACGGGGCACAGTCGATCCGTCCTGAAAAGTTTGCGGAACTGGTGCAAAAAGTCGATTATATGCTGCCGCTCGTCGGCAAAATCAGAGGATAAGTTGAAAACGGCTGTAAAAGGCGTTAAACCTATCGCGGCGGAAAAGGCCTTCCCCGGAAGATACGAAGGGAAAATGCGCCGCGAAAAAATCTTGTCGGGAGTTTTTGAATAATGACG
>JAGCZN010000010.1 GCA_017959995.1 Clostridia bacterium | reverse complement strand
GTTACGAACATTTCACGCGGCACCAATTTATAAAAAAGCCAATCGGGCAACCCGGTTACTTCGCGCGCCGCCTCGTTTGAAATTTTACAAACCGCCTTTATATACGCGTAGCAATCGCCCCCCTCGGCCGGCGCAGACGAAAATGAAATCCGGTATAGTTTTAAGCCGAGTTTGTCGGTATCGGTATTTTTAGCGCCCATAGTTATGCCGCGGGCGCCGCCTTCATCAAGTTTCTGCGCGATATAGGCGGTTATTTCTTTATCGGTAAACCTGATAACGTGAGCGGAAAGCGAATCGCTTCCGGCTTTTTCCTCGGCGCTTGCAAGATCTTCGGAAGTGTAATTTACGGTTGAAAGCGAATCGTCCGCCCCTTTATTGAGCGATACGAGTTGCCCCGTAAGGCTTAAAACGTTTACGCCGTATTTATAATGCAGGTAAAAAGAACCCGCGGCGGCGGCAAGCAGTACGATGACCGCCACTACGATCACAGCTTTGAATATTCCTTTGAGAAGCCGCACGAAAAACGGCCCCTTTCTCTTTTCTTTCACTTTCGTTTCCTTCTTTTTCGTTATTATCCGTTGAGAGTATGATTTTTATCCGTATAAAGTTATAATACTATTTTTATTATTTTATGTCAAGAAAAACGGGGGAACTAGCGCGAAATCTCCTTTTTGCCTTATCCGTGGGCGGAACGGGTAAAACGTTTTACGCGCAAGGCAATAAACCGTATATACGGTTGCCGGTTTCACGCGATACCGCGGAAGCAAATAAAGCGAAAAGAGCGTTCGGAATCGAACGCTCTTTGACAATAAGTGCCGTTTTTCTCTCGTTTTACGCGTTTTTTATTTTTCTTCGCCTATAAGATATTCATCCGGATCGACTCTCGCTCCTTCCTTTATAACTTCAAAGTGAAGATGCGGGCCGTCCTTGTATTCCTGCAGATTGTTTAAGGAAACGGTGCCGATAATATCGCCCTGATACACCCTTGCTCCCTCGTAAAGCGCCTCGCTTGCCTCTACGGAATTATACACGGTTTTCAGATTGTTTCCGTGATTTACGGTTACCGTAGTGCCGTTGAGATAAGAAGTGGTTACGCTTTCGATTACTCCGTCGTAAACGCAGTAAACGTTCGCCCCCTCTTCAACCGAATAATCCACGCCCATGTGCCCCATATACGCGCCGAGCGTGGAATTGAACACCACCGTATCGGAAGTATACCCTTTGATAACTTCGGCGTTTTCGCACGGCATTATAAAAGTTATTCTGTTTACGGTGGGCAATTCGTTTTCGGTTTCGGAATTTTTATCGTTCGTGCCGGTGCCGGTATCGGCGGCGTCGGTTGAATCGTGGGGTTCTTCTTTTTCGCCGGCGGAATAAGGACTTTCCGTTTTGGGAACGTCGTTTTCGAGAAGATCCGTCCTTTTAGACGAGATCGCCGTAACCACTATCACCGCCGTTACCATAATCGCCGCCAGCGCGATAACCCACAGCGCGTAAAGTAGATTTTTTCTGTTTATCGCTTTGCTTTTTTTTGTTTTTTCTGCCATTTTCAGATACCTCCTGATCGTTTCGTATGAATTATTGCCATAAATTTCACGCCGTAAACACGTTTCCGAAAAAAAATCAATATCCGCCGAAATTCAGCGGCGTGGCGACCGAATAACCGTAATCCGCCACGGAAAGGTGAAAGTTTACCGTTCTGCCGAAAAGCGTTATTCCGCCGCCGAGCAACGTTGAATAACAATAATAATCGGTAACGCCGCCCGTAGTTACAACGCGCACCGGGCGAGCGCGGTATTTTCCGAGAACGGCGTTCACGTTGCATTCGCCCGCGTTGAACGCGCTTTCCCCCTTTACCGACAGAAAGTTTATCCTTCCCGAAAAACTTTCCGCGTATTCGCTTTCGGCAACTCTGCCCGAAACGGACGATGCCGCCGTGTAATAATATACGTTACCTTTTTCTTTAAGCAACGGTTTTGAAAAATACAAAACCGCCGCCGCGGCTGCAAGCATTATGAATGCCGGATATTTTTTCATAGCGCCACGATTATTGCCTAATAATTAAATTTTTATACTGAAACGAACGACGAAAAAAGCCACCGCTAAACGATGGCTTTGCGTTTTAACGTATATTCTTTTTTGCGTTTACATTAAACTGACTATAAGATTTGAAGCGAGAACAACGAGGATGAGCGCTATCGGGTAAGTGGCCGCGTAGGCGCCGGCAACGTCTTCCGTACCCGTGGTGGAAATAAGCGTTCCGAGAGCGGGCGTGGACGTCATTCCCCCGCAGATAGAACCTAAATTATTGAACAGCGGCAGTTTGAGAACGTATTTTGCGAATATAAAGCCGATTATCATGGGAATAAGCGTCATCACGGCGCCGCCGAGAAAACCGTAAAGCACTATCATGCCGCCGTTGGATGAAATTTCGCCCACGAGCGAAACGCCGCCGCCTACGCCCGCGCCTATCAAAAAGAGCATAAGCCCGAATTCGCGGAACACCTTAACGGTATGATCCGGAACTTTAAGCGAAATTTTGCCTATTCTGCCGAAGTGCCCGAGAACGAGCGCCATAATAAGCGTGCCGCCCGTATTGCCGAGAGAGAAAGTAGCCCCGTCGTAACCCTTGCCCGTAAGCGGTATTCTCACCGCGCCGAGAAGTATGCCGAGTATCACGGCGAAAGCGAACGGCGCGAGGCCGAACGGATCAATTTCAAACAGTTTTCCGCCGTATTCTTCGCGATTTTCGGCGTCGGCATGTTTCATTTTAGCGCGTTCTTCTTCGGGATCGGCGCGTAACATTTTAGGAACAAGCTGTACGAACAGTACCACGCCTACCACGCCGAACGGGTAGGCTATCGCGTGGCCGAGAGATACGATATTTACGTCGTAAGCTACGGATTTCGCCGCGCTGAACGCAGGCGTTGAAGTAAGCGCGCCCGAGAGTATTCCGACCGAAAAATCCGCCATGGTTTCGGTTTCCATTTCCAACCCGGGCAGAACTTTAAGAAGAAGCGTAAAGCCTACGGATATTGCCGCGCCTATCACTATTATAAGCGCGCCGATAGAGATATACGAGGTGAAATTTTTTTTCAGATTGTGAAAGAAACTCGGCCCCGCCACAAAGCCTACCGCCGTAACGAACAGCACCAGCCCGATATTCTCAAAGTGGGAAAACGACGACGTAACGCCGGTAATGCGGCCGCCGCCATCGGTTTTAGCCGTGTAAACGAAGAAATTTTTTATAAAATCCGATCCGCTTTCGCTGACGAATTTTACCGTAACTATATAGCCGTATAATATTGCTACGAGAAACACGCCCGCCGTGCCCAGCGCAACCCCTTTCACCCTGACGCTGCCGATCAGATAGCCGAATAAGGCGATAATAAACATTCCTACGAGGGCGTAGGTAAATTCTTTCATATTAACTACGTCCGCAAAAGTTACAAGAAGTGAATTCAGTTCCATATTTTTTTCAAAAACCCCGTATTTCGCGTGTTATCCGTTTTTTCTTGCGTATGAAGGAAGCAACATCGGAGAAAGTTTTTCAGGGATTCCGATATTGTTTTCTATCTCTTTTTCAAAATCGTAAACGTGTTTCAAAGTCAGTTTGCCGACCTTTACTCCCTTTGCCCGAGCCGCTGCCTGCTTACCCGCGTTTCTGCCGAAAACGATCACGTCGAGAAGGGAATTGCCCATAAGGCGATTCCTTCCGTGAATGCCGCCTACGGCTTCCCCCGCGACGAAAAGATTTTCAACGCAGGTCATTCCGTTTACGCTTATATCTATACCGCCGTTCTGATAGTGAAGCGTAGGATATACGAGAATAGGCTGTTTTCTTATATCTATTCCGTAAATGCCGAACATGCGCATCATGGCGGGTATCCGCTTTTCTATCGTTCCCTCTCCGCCGATAGCTTCTATCATGGGCGTATCCAGCCACACGCCGTCGCCTATCGGTGATTTTACGCCTTTGCCGCGCTCCTTGCACTCGCGGATTATGGATGATGCGGAAACGTCTCTCGTTTCAAGCGGGTTCATAAACGCTTCGCCCTCGGCATTTACCAGCTGGGCGCCGAGCGAACGCACCTTTTCGGTTACGAGCGCGCCGAATATCTGAGAAGGATACGCCGCGCCCGTAGGGTGATATTGAAGCGTATCCTGATAGAGCAGTTTCGCGCCGGCGCGGTAGGCCAGTACCAGCCCGTCTGCCGTGGCGCCGTAATGGTTAGAGGTGGGAAAACCCTGATAGTGCATTCTTCCCGCGCCGCCCGTGGCGATTATCACCGTTTTGGCGCGCGCAACGAGGATTTCTTCGGTTTCCATATTCATAAGTACCGCTCCCGCAACCTTGCCGTCGCCGTCTTTTACCAGTTCGATAGCGGCGGTGAAATCGACCACGGGTATCTCGCGGTTGAGAACTTCGTCACGCAGAGTTCGCATGATTTCCGCGCCGGAATAATCCTTTGCGGCGTGCATACGCTTTCTTGAAGT